>JBCBLJ010000844.1:0-3600 GCA_038520195.1 Planctomycetota bacterium | reverse complement strand
CCAAAATGCGTAGCACCCTACGGGCCATTTGGTTTTTGGTTCCTGACACCGTTTCCGCAGCGAACCCCAAAAGTAAGCCAGAACAAAGCACCAGCAATGCGCGGACGGACTGCTGACAGCATTGTCGCTCGCCGACTGCTCAAACCGGCCGTCGCTGACGCCAGAAAGACGCAGATCACGACCGCAGCCCTACTTCACGTAGATCAATTCGGCCGTGTTGAGAAAAACGCGGCAATAGGCCGACAGCTGATGCTCGGCAATGAACGACTCTCCTTCGCGGAGTTCGGCATCACTCGGTTCGCGCGAGTAGCCCAAACGAAACAGCCGACGGAGTTGTTCGCGAACGTCACCGCCCACTTCCGCTTCGAGCCGCGAAGCGATCGAGTCCGCCATGTCGATCGTGAACCGATGGTTCAGCATCGTGAGAGCCTGCAGAGGCGTCGTCGTTTGCGCCCTCTTGGGGGCCGTGAATGCACAATCGGGCTGGTCAAAATCGGTCATCAAATCGATCACCGACGCGCGTGCGTTCTGATGGTAGATCGCGCGACGATACGTCTCGGCGCCATGATTGTCCCGCGGGACGTAGGTTGAAACATTGTCTTGCAAGTAATGGTAAAGACGAAAGCCCGGTCCACCCGGATCTTGTTGAGGCAGTTTCCCGGCAATGTCGAGGATGCTGTCGCGGATCTCTTCCGCGGAGAGGCGCCGTGGTGGGAAACGCCATAACATCCGTGCATCACCATCGATTCGTGCCGCCTCGCCGCGGAACGTGGAGGACTGCCGATACGTCTGCGACAACATGATCAGACGATGCACCGGTTTGATCCGCCATCCGTTGTCACGCAGTTTCAGCGCCAGATAATCGAGTAGCTCAGGATGCGTCGGTCGACCGCCCATGTATCCAAAATCGCTCGGCGTATCAACGATTCCGGTCCCGAAGTGATAGTGCCAAAGCCGATTCGCCAACACGCGCAACGTGCGCGCGTTCCGGTCGTCGGTGATCCACTGGGCGAGCGCGCGACGACGATCGGCCTCTTTCGACTGATCGTCCAAGTGGTATCCAGGAGCCACGGATTCAAGCGACGAAAGACTCTTGATGGCGACGACATCACCTTGTTTCTGCGGACTGCCCCCGAGGAACACATGGAACGGTCCATTCGCTTCGGCCTCGGCGCGCGTTCCGATCCAAACGGACCGAAAGCTTGGAACCTCTCGCAACTGCTTTCGAACGGCAGCGAGCTGTTTTGCGACTTCCCGTTGAGCCGCGCGATCGTCGTCATTGGTCTCCAGCTGCATCAACCGATGTTCGATGGCGGGCGTCATCGCAAGGTTGGGTGGCGATGTTGCTACGTCGTCGTCCTTCCATCCGACCGGCTTGCGGTCGCTCCCATCAATCACCTTGCGCCAGTTTTCACCGTCGAGCGAGACCTCGACACGGTACTCCGCCACGAAGGCGAATTTGCGTTGGTCCGGCTTTGCTTCGCCGCGGGCGCTCGAGAAGACGATGCGATCGATCTCGGTGGGTTCCGCCAGTTCGATGATCAAATGATCGGCCGCGGAAATGAATCGCTCACCCGTCTTTCCATCGATCGCGATGTGCGGACCATACGCACCGGGAAAGTCCTCGATCTTTCGAGAAGGTCCTGAAGCGACCGCGCCGTTGTCCGCCAAGGCAACATTGCGAGGATCGCTGCCGCTCGACCAAATCTCGAACTCATCGATGGTGAAACCCGCCGATCGCTTCACATCGGTGTCCCGCGCCTCACAGACCAGACGCACAAACTTTGCGATCACCGGTTCGAAAGAATCGTCGGTTCCGGTCCGGTCGACTGGGTCGCGTGGCCACCGTCGCGACAACTCATTTGCACGAGCCTTGACGCGACTCAAAACGTCCATTCGCAATTTGGCCTGCGACGCCTGAAGCTCACGTTCTTGCTCGTTCAGTGGCTTCAGCTGCGATGCTCGTTTTGCGCGCGCTTCGCTCGTCGCGAGCGGTACTGCGCCATGGCGGACGGCCGCGAATGTCGCGTACAGCGAGTAGTAATCCTGCTGGCTGATCGGGTCAAACTTGTGGTCGTGACATCGCGCGCAACCGATCGTCATCCCCAGAAACGCCTGCCCCGTCGCACGGATCATTTCGTCGAGTGTGTTGGCCCGAATCTGGGCAGCCTGAGCGGCGTCCTGATTACCCACGTTGTCATAAGGACCGGCGACCAGAAATGCACTCGCGACCGCCGTATCTGGATCGCTGTCATTCAGAATATCTCCTGCCAAATGCTCGCGGATGAACTGGTCGAACGGCTTGTCGACGTTGAGTGACTCAATCACATAGTCTCGGAAGGGCCAGAGATTTTCGATCAGAACATTTCGCTCGAACCCGTTGCTTTCGCCGAACCGGACCACGTCCAACCAGTGTCGCCCCCACCGCTCGCCGTAGCGCGGTGAGCGGAGCAGCCGATCAATCAGTTTTTCGTAGGCATCGGGGTCTGTGTCATCAAGAAACCGATCAACTTCGTCAGGCGTCGGCGGCAACCCCGTGAGGTCGAACGTGGCGCGCCGAATCAACGTGACTCGATCCGCCGGTGGGTTTCGCCGTAGACCCTGCTCGCCCAGTTTCTCATCGACCAACCGGTCAATCACGTTCTCTCCGCTGGTGTCGATATTCTGGGACAAAGGTTGAAGCGACCACCACGTCGTGTCGGACTTCGACGCCTCGCGAACGACGATCGCTTCCGGCCAGGTCGCACCCTCATCGACCCATCGTCGAATGAGCGTCACCTGGTTAGTCGAAAGAGCTTCGGCGTCCTGGGGCATCTCTGGAGGCTCTCCATCGACTCCGCTGATCAGATCGATCAACGAAGAACCGTCCGCATCGCCCGGGACGATGTAGCCTCCATCAACCACGTCCTCCATCGTCGCGAGAGAGAGATCGCCCTTGCGGTTGTTTGGCGAGTGACAACGCACGCAATGCTCCGCGAGGATCGGCGCGATGTCCGCTTCGAAATCAATCTCGCGTGCGGTTGAGTCGGTACCACCGATCATCAACAGCGGCACTATCAATAATCCGCCAATCCACCTGCGTTGCATCACCTCTCCCTCACTCAAGCTTCGCTACCTTGGCCATCGCATCGAGCTCCTCCAGCGTCAGCCTGACGCTGAGGATGTACGGCGGCTCGCCCTTGGACCAATGACCGTAGGTGGTCGCCACGAACGTACCATCGCCCAGAACCTCGACACCCGGATAGGCCGTGTCGTAGCTCTTGGTATTGTCCTTCAGCCGGACGACGTATTGTCCATTGCGTCCCTCGACAAGGTCTTCCCACGTACCGACCCACGCAACCCAGTCACCTTCGTAGGGACGATCCGTTTGTGACTTCGGCGCACGACAGCGAAAGCTGATCAGCAACCGACCGTCGGGTGCGTACTTTCCGGTGTGACGATCACCGGTCAACGAGAGAGGTACTTCGCGCGGCTCACTCCAGGTCTTGCCTTCGTCATCAGAAAAGATGATGTGTGAGTGCTTACGGCGCGCGTTCTCTCGGAGCAGAACCGCCATTCGTTTTCCATCGGGTGAGCGTATCGCGCCGGGCTCACAAAGAT
>JBCBLJ010000303.1:0-8893 GCA_038520195.1 Planctomycetota bacterium | reverse complement strand
TGTGCTTCCCTCCCGTCATTCAGCCGGAATCGTGAGCCTTTTCCAACAACTCAATCCAATCGCCAACGCTTGCCCGATCGTCAGGGCGCACCATTTTCGGCCGAACGTTTTCGAGCGATTCGGAAAAACGGCGGATCTCTGCATCCGATCCGAGCAGCCGTCGAACTTCCGCCGGTGTTCTTCCGTCAAGCGCTGGAAACAACGCCATGACGATGCATTCACTGACAACTCGCTGAAGCGTTTTGTCTTTGATTTCCGCGAGCGTGCTCTCCAAACGTCGAGCGAATGAGATCGCGCGCGAAGCGGACATTTGACGATTGTCGACATAAGCACCAAATTCCGTCGCGAGGCGACCATGCCGTCCCTGTTTCGGCTCAACCCTCTCGGTCGTCGCCGAAACGATGTTGACCATCGACGTTGTGTCACTCACCTTTGCCCCCGGCCCCTTGAGCAAGTCACGGACGCAGAAGGCAGAGATCATCGACAGCGGTTTTGCGTCGTCACTTGACCCCGAAAAGGTGACGGACCGATCACGTCGCAAACCTTCCATCACGTCTTTGAGTCGCGTCTCCATGTCGCCGTACTTAACGATCATCTGCGTGATCAACGAGAGGTTTTCCGTTCGCTGTTCCTTGGGTGCGACGTCTAAGAACCGCAGAAGAACTGCTATCGCTTCTTCACGCCCTTCCTTGTTGACCGCAATGCTGAACGCATAAAACTGCGCCAGTGGATTCCGCAGGTTGGGACGACATCGCTCATCTTCGGCGAAAGCGAACCCTTTGCCCGCGAACTCTCGGTAGTCGGCCAGATTCCCAAGCCCGATTTCGACTTGAATGCGCCACAGATACCACTCCCCAACAATGTTCGGATCGAGCTGTGGATCGGTCGGTTCCTTGCCAAAGCTCCGTTGGGCTTCCTCCATCAGACGCGTGTCTGGCGTCGTTTTGGCGTGCCGATAGAGGCAGCGCGCGAGACTAAAGCGAATCTTGGGCCCATCCGCCAAAGCCAACGCTTTTCGAAAGGCGCGTTGCGCGTCGTCGTAGTGTTGTTGCTGAATCTGGCCGGAAAGACCGCAATAGAAGGCAAGATCTTCGAGCGCGTTCCCTTTGCTCAGGTAGACCTCGCTCGGCCGAACTCTTGGAACCATCAGGTCATTTTCTGGCAATCCGGCCTCGGAGAGTTGCTCAGCTTTGACCGCGTGATTGAGCGCGCGGTTCAGTTTGGTTTCTTTATCGGGAATGTTTTCCTTCTGCTCAAACGCGATCTTCACACCCAGCGACGCCGCATCGGAATGAATCGTGTACAGCACATTGAGCCGCGCCTCGCCTTCCTGACCGAGTCGTCGCAACTCGGTTTCAAGTATCTGGAGAGCGTCCTCTAGCAGCGGACGCTTCGTCTCGGATTGGTCAGCCGCTCGCAAGAGAACTCGACTTTCCAAGAGAGCCGTTTCCGGATTTGCCGGTCCGACGCGCCGTGCCTGAGCGACCGCAAACCGAATCTCCTCAGCATCCATCTCGGTGTCCTGCAACGCGTGGTGCGCGGCGACCAGCCATGCGAATTGTCGCTGTTTCGCGTTCAAGGAAGAATCCGTCGCGGCGAGAGCGGCGACACGTGCCGCTGTTCGTCTTGATTCGAAGGATGCTATCTCAGACGATTCCGCAAGCGACATTTCGTGAGTCGCGTTCGCGTGAGCGAGACATACACTCTTCGCGCTCGCGGCATCGACCGCAGCAACAAGCTCCCGATGCAGGTCTCCCGAAACACCCGTTGTCGAGTTCCTGAGAATCACCTCCGCGCAGGGCTGCAGAACGTCTCGAAAAATCGTTTGTTTTTCATTGCTCCGTCCGTCTTGGCCGAACACCGGTACGGAAGCATGCCGAAGCAGGGCGGCGGCGGGACGAACGACGCACCCATTTAAGCAGGCCATGCTGTTGGGGTTCGCCTTGAGTTCCTCGATTCCGAACTGAACTAGGGATTTCAGGAACGGAATCGAATAGCCTTCCAGAGTTCCACGTTCGATGTCACCGCGCAATGCATCGGGAATTTTGATCCGTTCATCGCCCGAGTTTTGGCGACCAGCGATCGCGACCAAAAATGTCTCGGCCGCCAGTTTTTTCGACGTCGTGCCCGACGCCTGTTGCCACCGTTCGCCGAAGGATAGCAAGCGCGATGCAACGTCGCGTTCGGACTGCGACGCGTAGCGAGTTTGGAGAAAGTCATCGTCTGGGACGCCCGATGATTTCACCGCCGCCTGAACGCACAGTCCGACGAGCCGAGTGGCGCGTTCCGAACCCAGGCGGCGAAAGTCATCCGAATCGAGCTGACTGTGCAGCATCTGCGACTGCCGATTCAGTTCCACCGACACACGCTCTCCGCTAAGTGTCTGGAGCGCCGAACCGCCGCAGAGCAAGAACGCGCGAAGCCAACTCGGGGCGGTCCAGCTTGAGTCGCCGGATTGCGTCATGGAAGATAACGCTTGTTGCAAGTCACGTGATGGCAATACGGATTCGCCACTGATCGCGGTCTCGACTCGTACCGCTGACCGCAAGCCGGACCAATCATCGGACTCGATTCTCTCTAAACATCGCGTTAGGTCCTCGGCCGACAGTCGCGACCGTTGATCAGCCAAGTGCCGAACCATCATCGACGCATAGAGCCTTTCCGGTACGGTGACCAACAGTTCCCTTTCGATCCAAAAGACCTCGTCGGGCGGAATGTCGGCGGGCGACCCGTCTTGTTGAATTTCTCGCCAAGTCCGATCGGCAAACTGCTCGAGATAAGCTTGCATCGCTGGACGAAGCGACAAGTCTTCGAATTCCGGCCCCGCCTCTCGAAGCCGACGTGTGACGCGGACGAACTCATCTCGTTGACCGGTATACGCACCGAAGGCCTCCAAAACCTCGACCAAAACCCGCTGTTGGTCCGAGAGGTCTGACCGAGAGATCTCCGCACGCAATGAGTCGACCTCGCCCCAGCGTCCCGCCTCCGCGGAAGAGCGCATCCGCATCACGACCGAATCCAGATGCAGCCTTGGAAATGCGAGGAAAACTCTGTCCCGTACATCGGCGGAAACGTCGCCAGCTCGGCTTCCGGATAGGAAGTTGGAACTCGCCAAGGTGAAGGCGCTCCGTATCTCACGCCATCGTTCATCGTATTGCTGTGGCGGTGACTCTTCGACGCCGCGTTGGGCGCGAAGAACATCCTCGACTAACGGTGCCGTCAACCAACGTTCTCCCTCAATGTTGTCGGCGCTCTCGCCACGCAACACATCAAACAACGGCAACAACGAGGCTCGGGTAAGGCCACCGATTCGTTTTTCGAACGCCTTGGGATTCGCATCGAGACTCGCACGCATCCGCGCCGCGTCCTCCGGACGGGCCGAAGCTCCCGTGCGAAACGCCAGCCTCATTTTCCCCGTGAACAACGCGGTCTGGAACGCTTCGTACTCGCTTTGTAGCCCCACATCGGTTGTGTTCGACCAGATGCCAAGCGTCTTTCCGATGGGGTCCGACTCGCCGGACGCCACACTGAACTGATTGAGTTCCTTTTCGATGATCTCCAGAAGCGACTCGGTCACTTCGGAAGAATTGAGTTCGGCGTGAGCGTGAAGGACTAAACGAGTCGCCGCCTGGGCGAATAATGACAGTGCCTCCGTTTCGGATTCCGCATTCGATGGAGCCTCCACGACCTCGGCGGTCTTTTCGAGGATCCGATCGAGTGTGTTGTAAGAGGATTCGAACCCGATTCCTTCGGTTCCCAGGAAGTCCACTTTGGTGTCGCTCAGCCGGCCGGCGTCGCGAACGGCGCTGCTGAAAAAAACAGCGCTAAAGCTCTCGGGCGCGAACTGCCACCAACTGCCCATCCCCAGCGTGCCAACCAACAGCAACGCCGCTACAGCCGCCATCAAGCGTTTGGCGGTGATGCCGCCGCCTTTTTCGACTCCCGAAGCGACCGCCAGCGCGCTAATGAACGCGGTGCAAGATTCATAGCGTTGGTCGGGTGTTCGGTGCAGCGCTTTCTGCATCACTTTGCGTTCGGCTGGCAGCAAGGCCGTCAAGTCGAGTCTCCCAGTTGCCTTGGCGACCAGCATGTTTGCGTGCGTCGTAATATCGAAAGGCAGCAATCCCGTCCGCAGTTCATAGTACGTCACGGCCAACGAGTATTGATCGACCCATCGGCTGTAGCCTTCGTTGTGCAAGACTTCCGGCGGTGCATAGGCGGGCGTCGCGAAGGCCTGCTGCGTTTGTCGCATATCGCCTTCGATACGTTTCGCGAGACCAAAGTCACAGACCTGGGCCTCACCACCGACCAGCAGAATGTTTTGTGGCTTGATGTCACAGTGATAGATCTGGTGCTCCACATTGAGCAGATCAATCGCGCTGGCGGACGCCTTCAAGTAACGGATCGCTTCAGCGGCTTCGAGTCCGTAGCAGGTGTTTTCATCCTCCGGCGCGATTCCCGCCTCCTGCCGAACGTAGCGGAGTCGATCAAACAAAGTGCAATCGCCAAGCCCCATCACGACGATCAATTGCTCGGCGGTCACCTTGGGCTTCGAAGGTTCCGGCGCGGGCTCGGGCTGAGGCGCGGCGGGCGGTTGGTGCTGACCAAGCGCCATCGTCCCCATCAGGGCCTGCGAGTCTTCGGTGTCTCGTGTTGCATCGTTGGTCGGCGGCGTTTCTTCCGGGAGCGTGTCGAACGTCAACTCTTCGGTTTCGCCATCCTCCAGGAAGCGTCCGTCGGCATCCTTTGTCCAAAAGCCAAACAACGGGCAGAGGTTGGGGTGATGGACACCGCGCACGGTTTTGAGCGCTTTGAGTTCCTTGCGTCCCCCGAGTACCGAAAGAGACCGTACGATCTTGATTGCCACCTTGATGCCGCCGGCGGCCTGCCACCCACACGTCTCCCGCCATGCCGCTGCCCAAACGGGATAGGAGGGTGTAACCCGGGACCACTTCGGTCCCGGATTCGTATTCAGTTGAAGACGGTGCGGTCATAGATTTGAACTTCGCGTGGTGAGGTTCGTTTGCCAATTTGGCCCGTCGCGACCTGCGGACGGTCTCGTCCGTACAGCAATCGACCGATTCATTTGGCAGGCCACTTCCCAGATGGAAATGGGTGTGATGAACGGTACCTTTCGGTTCCAGTTTATCGCTTCCGATGTTTAGGGGGATCGCGCCACTGGGTTCGAAGTGATTCGGCGCTCTCTAAGCGGAGAGCCGACCATGATGTTACTTGATCGCTGCAAAAAGGGGTTCTGCGGCATCATTCCCTCGTTGACGCGCCAGATTTGCGTGCTCCGACTTGTTTTTCGAGCCACGGCGACTTTACTCGGGGGTTGAGTTTCCATGCGAAATGGGGAGGAAACTCGCCTCCTTTCTACCGCACGGGGACGAGGTCCGACGCGAGGGTCGCCCCCGAGCGTTCCCCGATTGGCTCTCCTCGATCCGTTACAGGCTGAAAATGCGCCGTCGCCTGCCCGAGTGTGCTTCGCCACGTCACCTTCGAAAACGTGCTCGCGTCCGAAGGGCCCTATTCCAGTCGCTCGAAGACCGGCGGCTGTTGGCCGCGGACCCCTTGGACCCGAATTGCGTTCCGCCGGTGCTCAACGCGCCCGCGCAAGTCGCGGTTCCCGAAAACTCGACGTTCGTCGTTGATATCGATGCGACCGACAATCTCGACAGCGAAGGCAGTGGGCTGACCTATGGCCTCGACGGCGGCGACGATGTCGCCCTTTTTTCGATCGATTCGATGACAGGTGTGCTCGAATTCGCGGTGGCACCGAACTTCGAAGCCCCCGGCGACTTGGACATGGATAACGTGTACCAGGTCGTCGTCACCGTGGAAGACTCCGATCAACTGATCACCCTCGCCTCGATTGACATCACGGTCAACGATATCAATGAAAGTCCGGTCGCCGATGCGGACGGCCCCTATGAGATCGACGCGGGCGTGGATTTAGACGTCGACGCGAGCGGAACCACCGACGAAGACATCGGCGAGACATTTACCTTCGAGTGGGACTTCAATAGCGATGGCAACGTCGACTTCACCACGAATGATCCCGCCGAGACCGTTCCCTGGTTGACCTTGGTCGATCACGTTTCGATCGGCACCAATCAGGTCACGCTCACCGTTACCGATTCCGCGGGGAATCCGTCGAGTGACACCACAACCCTCGAAGTAGCGCCGACGTTTACCTTCGAACCGCTCAGCGACGGGAACGCGGACAACTACACGCTCAGCTTGGTCAGTGGTGAATTGCAGATCAACGACACAACCGCCGGGCTGCTTAGCCGTGTCGGTATCACCGGAATCCAGGACATCGAAATCAATGGCGGCGACGACCAGGACACATTGACGATCGATTTCGGTGGCGGATTCATCGCGTTGCCGATCACGTTCGATGGAGGCGCGCCAACCACGTTACCCGGCGACACGCTCGTGATCACCGACAGCAGTGCGTCGCTCGCGTTTCCGCTGGTCGAACACAGCTTCAGCGATCCCAACAGCGGCACGGTTGATGTGATCGAAACCACCCAAAGTAGTCTGATCACCTACACCGGGTTGGAACCGGTGATGGACAACCTCGGCGCCGTCGACCGAACATTCACGTTCCTCGGTGACGACGAGATCATCACGCTCTCCGACGAAGGCGTTGCGGCCAACAACATGAACCGCATCGACTCGACGCTCGGCGAGCTCGTTGATTTCATCAATCCCACGAACTCACTGACGGTCAATACCGGAACCGGAGTGGATGTGTTCACGTTGTCGACGCTGGACTCGATGACTGCGTTTCCCTCCCTCACCATCAACGGAGGTGATGCCGCGGACATCCTGAACATCGAAGCGCTTCCCGCGGCGATCACCGCCGAACTCAATGGCGGGGCTGAAAACGACACGTTCAACATCGGTTCCGGCACGCTGGACGCCATCCTCGGTGACATCAACATTCTTGGCGGAGGCTCGGTCGCGGCACTAGGTGATACTGAGTCCATCACGGCGAAAGGAGTCACTGTCACTGCCATGGTCAGCAGCGGTGACATCCTGAACATCGACGATTCTGCTAGCGCATTGAACAATACCTACGCGGTTGGCGCCGGAACTATTCAACGCACCGCTGTCATCGCGTCGGGTACGATCACCCACAACGTCCAAGAAACGAACGTGGTCACTGGGACCGGTGACGACATCGTTCTCGTTGCAACGACGACTCAGGAAGCCACCACAAACATCGACACCGGCGCCGGCGCAGACACCGTCACGGTGACGACCACGGGTAACGACAGTATCGCAAGGATCGATACCGGCGCCGACAACGACACGGTGAACATCACCACCACCGGAGCGATGAGCGCGACGGACATCACCACCGCCGCTGGCGATGACGATGTCAATGTGACCACGACGGGGGACAGCAGCGGGCTGTCGGTGGACACCGGCATCGAAATTGACCTCGTCAGTCTTCTCGCGACCGGTGCGTCCGCCGTCACCGCTGTCACGCTTGGCGATGGAGCCGACGTTGCCAACATCCAGTCGACGGCAGCCGCTAGCGTCACCGATCTGTTCGCCGGCGCAGGCAACGACACCATCAACATCTCCTCTGACGCCGACGGAGATCGCATCAGCACCAGCGGGGATCCGGCTGGAAACCTCGACGGCATCCTGGGTGAGATCTGCGTCTTCGGCGAAGTGAACGATGCCGCGCCGGACAACACCACCACCATCACCGCCAAAGGTACCGACGTGACGGTCACCATTGCTCGCGGCGATGAGCTCAATATCAGCGATGAAGCCTCGGTGGCAGACAACGACTACACGCTCACCGACCTCTCGTTCGAGCGCGTCGGCGCGGCCGCGATCAGTTACGAAACCATCGAGTCGCTCAACCTCGAGACGGGGAGCGGAAACGACACGGTCGAAGTCACCACCATCGCGCTCGCACGAACGACACTCAACGCGTTCGCTGGCACCGACACCGTCAACATCACCGACACCGCGGCGGCCAGCATTCTCATTGTCGATACCGGAACCGACAGCGATGTCGTCAATGTCACCGACACGGGGACGGGAAGCGCCACGACGATCGCGACCGCCGCCGGCGATGACGATGTCAACGTGACCACCACCGGCGACTCAAGCGGGCTTTCGATCGACACCGGCGCCGACATCGACCTTGTCAATTTGTTCGCCACCGGAGCGTCCGCCGTCACCGCGATCACGCTTGGCGATGGAGCCGACGTCGCCAACATCCAGTCGACGGCGGCGGGCAGCGTCACCGATCTATTCGCCGGCGCAGGCAACGACACCATCAACATCTCTTCCGACGCCGACGGAGATCGCATCAGCACCAGCGGCGATCCGGCTGGAAACCTTGACGGCATCCTGGGTGAGATCTGCGTCTTCGGCGAAGCGAACGAGGCTGCGCCGGATAACACCACCACCATCACCGCCAAAGCCACCGACGTGACGGTCACCATTGTTCGTGGCGATGAGCTCAATATCAGCGATGAAGCCTCGGTGACGGACAACGATTACACGCTCACCGATGTCTCGTTCGAGCGAGTCGGCGCGGCCGTGATCAGTTACGAAACCGTCGAGTCGCTCAACCTCGAAACCGGGGGCGGAAACGACACGGTCCAAGTCACCACCACCGCACTCGCGCGAACGACGCTGACGACTTTCGCGGGCACCGATACCGTTAACATCACCGACACCGCCGCGGCCAGCATTCTGATCGTCGACACTGGAGCCGACAGCGATGTCGTCAACATCACCGACGCGGGTGCGGGAAGCGCCACGACGATCGCGACCGCCGCCGGCGATGACGATGTCAACGTGACCACCACCGGCGACTCAAGCGGGCTTTCGATCGACACCGGCGCCGACATCG
>JBCBLJ010000895.1:0-3284 GCA_038520195.1 Planctomycetota bacterium | reverse complement strand
GTCGATCGAGCGTACCCCGACAAGGCGTACAACTTGTTCCTCAGTACCTGCCCGCCACGGAATAGCAGTACGGAGTCTTTTCAGTGGTCACTCGATTTGTTCCCGCGTTTGAGCAAGATCGCGGGTTTTGAGTGGAGTTCGGATTGCATGATCAATCCACTTCTTCCTGAAACTGCCGCCGAAGTCTATCGAGGGACGGCTGCGATGGATGACCCTCGCCGCGTTCTGGCGAACGTCTAGGGTTTGCGGCGGATTCTCGCTCTCGTGCACAAGAGCTTGAAAAGAGCAGCCGCGCGTACGTGCCCAGTTTGAAACGCGACGCGGCATAACTCGCCTTTACGCGTGGCTTTGATCGCGATCTATTGGTCGTAGCGATGGTAAGACGCCATGGGCAAGCCGTGAGAAAGGGAGTTCTTCATGAGTGGTCACGCTACCGAACGCGCGTGCGAGCTTTGGTCGGGCGATGGGCTTTGCGATGCCGTGGCTTGCTCCGTTTTGGCAACGATAAGCGACGTACGCGAGTCATTGGTTGCTCAGCAGTTTGTCGGAAGACAAGAGCGTCAGTTCGTTCGGCTTGCGACGTGGATGGAGAAGATCGACGTCGCTCATCAACGTCGAGCGCTGAACGCGCCCAGTGCATTCCATTGGTCGGTGATCGCATCTGACCTGATGGCATCCCTTTTCCGTGCACACAGCCCGAGTCCAATCGCCCGGAGGTACATGGAGTCTTTTCAAGCCTCGAGCGTGCGCGAGGCATGGGAGAGCCACCTCGGTCAATTTGGACGGTATGCGATCTCCGTCGCGCATTTCGCGGGTGAGTCTCTTACGCTCGATGGCATCGATCTGCGTTTGCCACAGGCGTTGCCGGCCACTCCTTACTCGTTTTCCAGCGAACAGGGTTGTGTGCGGCTGATCGGGATCAAGGACGGGAGGTCCGTTCAATTCTTGGTTGATGGGCAACCATGCTCAGTCGATCTGTCGAAGCGCATGGGCCCGGTCTATCAAGCCAAAGGCGGGCGACTGACGGTTCATCGGGCCGCTGAGTTGACCGCCGGCGGCCAGCGGCCCGTTCTCCAGCCGCATGAGTTTAGCCACACCGATCTCGATGAGTTCCGCGACGTGAGTGCATCGACGCCGGAGTCTCAATGCGGATTGATCGATGAAGTCGAGTCGGCGCTTGCATGCCTTCAATCCTATGTCCCGCGCGACTTTTCAAGGCTCGTCCGTTCGATGCGTGCGCTCGCGTTGAAGCCGCCGGAGAGTGGTGGTGCTCTGGCGGTTGCCGATCCGCTGTTACCCGGTGCGGCGTTGTTGACCGAAGGTCGGCATCCGTTGGTGCTTGCGGAGGACTTCCTACGAGTGGATGCGGCAAGCCGTTTCGTCTTGCTCCGGGAGAGTGTCTGCCTTTTGGAGCGACCGGATCGTGCATTTGGTTACTCACCATGGCGTGACCGTCCGTGTGGGGCGATCGAACGGCTCGCCGATGCGTTGGTCTTCGAACGCGTCTTGGCGTTTTGGATCGCGGTGCTGGAACGTCAAGAAACGGTCGGAATCGAGTTGGAATACGCGACCTTTCGCGTCGCAAAGCTGTGTCGCCAGTTGAGCATCGCGATCGCATCGCTGCGTTCGGTCGACGTTTGGAGCGAGTCTGCTGCTGCTTTAGTCCGGCAACTCCGCGACAATGTGAGTTCTCATCAGCGTGACGCCGAATCACGAGGCATCGGTGGCGATGTTGACGTGGTCATTACAGCGCCCGAAGGTTTTTTCAAACATCTTGTGGATCGAGACGGCGCCTCGATCCGCGTCGACGAGATGATCGACGAGCACCTGCGACGATACTCGATCATTGACAACGCGAATCAACCCGCATGAGTCTTGCTGGGTGGGGAAGCGATGCTCGCATCCTCAACGGCAAAGCTCTGAAGCTCCGAGATGTCGATGTTGATCAAGTTGTGTTCGCCACCCAGAACCGAATCAAAATCGCGGGTCAGCGTGTACATGCCATAAAGTGCATAGGTTGCAACGACGACCGATACCATTCCGGGCCAACCGCTGATGAAGACAGCCAAGAGAGAGAGATAGAGAATCGTCGCTTGGTGTAGGAGAGCGTCGTAGGCCTTTGGCGTCACGCGCACCTTTTTGCTGAGGCAGAACGCAGCATCCCGAGCGATGTCACCGTGCAGTACCGCCATTTCCGCGGGCTGCTTTTCAGCCTGTGCCATCGCAACGTAGAGCTTTGCGTTGGTGCCAGCAATCAAGTGATTGTCACTCGCCGGATCGTTCAGCAGGTCCAGGAATTCACGCGCCCAGGTTCGGCATGCCCGGCCGAGTCCGGGTTCTACGCCTTCAAGAATAAGCTCCAACGACCGCAGCGTTCCATACAATCGAATCGCCGCCTCCTCCACTCGCAGGAACTTGTCGTAGGTGACGCCGATCTTCTGAGAAAGAATGATGCCCAGCGAGAATCCGACGAGGGTGAAAAGCTCGTCGAGGCTGGAAGTGGGCGGTGCCCACCAACCGCTCGATTCAAACATCCAGACCGTCGCCTTGAGGGCAATGAACATTCCGATGACCGGCGTCATCACTTCCAGGACGGTATTTTTGTAGCCAAAGGCCGCGCGAAAGAACCCCTGGTAACGGAACACGCGAAAGACACGAAACAGCCGCGCGAGTCGAATCAATCGGACTGCCTGCGACGAGGGCGCGTGCAACAGCGGAATCAAGAGTTCAATGAACGACGGCGCGATCGCGATGAAATCGATCACGTTCATCGGCTTTCGCGCCCACTTCCATCTGTGATTCGCTGTGATCAGGCGGAGCGAATACTCGATTGTCAGCACACTCAGGATCACGTACTCGGCGATGTCAAACCAAGGTCGAAATCGGCCAAAGACTTCTGGCTGAATGAACTCGATCAGGACGTTGGCCACCGAGATACAGACCAGCGTCATGATGACCGCTTGAACGGCGAAGGCAGCCCGGGTCTTGGGAGTTTCCAAGAACTGGTGGATGCGTTGGGCGGTCGTCATTTCATTCCGCGTCGGCATTTCGTTTTCGCGCTCGGTTTGAGACTCCATGTCGGCTTACCGTACGTGGAAGGAATGCTCAAAGAATAGCAGCTTGGCGATGGGCGAGCGGGCACGTCGCGTGCTTTTGCGATTGCGCTCCCACGCGTTTCGCGATTCTCCGTCGGGATCACTCGCACCTAAACTCGGGCCGCGCTTATGAACGCCGGTTTGAGTGTGCGACAGAGCGCATGACCCAGTCCAGGAAGACTTCATTTG
>JBCBLJ010000936.1:0-3061 GCA_038520195.1 Planctomycetota bacterium | reverse complement strand
GTTCATTCGGCTCGACGCGATCGCATTTATCTGGAAAGAGATCGGAACGACATGTCTTCACCTTCCCGAAGCTCACCAGATCATTCAGCTCTATCGACACTTCATCGAACGCCTCGCGCCGCAGGCGGTGATCGTTACCGAGACCAATGTGCCTCATGAAGAGAATGTCTCTTACTTCGGCGACGGCACGAACGAAGCTCACATGGTCTACAACTTCACGTTGCCGCCATTGTTGATGCATTCGCTTCACAAACAGGACGTCGATGTGCTAATGCGTTGGGCCCAAAGTCTGCAATTGCCCAGCGACCGTGTTTGCTTCTTCAACTTTACCGCGAGCCACGATGGTGTCGGCGTCCGACCGCTCCAGGGGATCGTGAGCGACAACGAAATCCGTGAATTGGCCGACATCGCGGTTCGACACGGCGGCTTTGTCTCCATGAAAGACAACGGCGACGGCACGCAGTCGCCCTATGAAATCAATTGCAACTACCTCGACTTCGCGACCGATCCAGGTGCTTCGGACGAGGATCGGATTCAACGATTCCTGCTGACCCAATCCGTGATGCTCGCGATGCCCGGTGTTCCTGGAATCTACTACCACTCGTTACTCGGTTCGCGGAACGATCGGCAGGCCGCTGAAGAGTCCGGCATCAATCGCCGAATCAACCGAGCGAAACTCGACGTGGGTGATTTGGTTCGCGAAATCAAAGACGAATCTTCGCTCCGCGCGAAGCTTTCGAGCCGCTACAAGCGAATGCTCGTTGCCCGCGCGTCCGAGCCTGCATTCGACCCCTATTCGGCGGCGGGATACTCCGGACGAGACGGTGTGTTCGCCATTGAGCGTGGCGACGTGACGGCGGTTCACAACTTCACTGGTGAGGAAACCACAGTCGAAGTCGGCATGCCCAGCGTCGACTTGCTAACCGGCGAGGATTGCCCACCGACGGTGCCAATGCGACCGTTTGAATTCCGCTGGCTGAAACGACCTAGCTAAGCGATCAGGTTTCGCGAGCGAAAAGACGCGGATTCCAACGCAGTTTCCAGCCAGCGTTGATCAGGTCCTCGTCACCATCGGCGGACTCCAGTTCCATCGGTTCTTCCGCGTCTTGCTCCGTCGATTCTGGCTCGATGGGGGTGATCTCAACACTTTTGAGCTTCGTTCGGTTCTGATCGTCAAAGTCATCGACGGCAGGTTTCAGACTCATCTCCGTCTCGTTTTCAGGTTGCGTGATAACCGGGTCAGCGGAAACGGGAGCCGCAAAGCTTGAGTAGCCACTTGCGATTGCCACGCTGTACGGATCGAAGTAGGTGACGGGGATTCGCTGAGCGACTTGACGGTTGACCATTTCGGTCGTCGTGTACGGCTCGTATTCCAATCGAGTCACCGGACGGCGCACCATCTGAGTGACTTCTTCGTATTCGGTGTATCGAACCGAGACCGGTTCTTTGCGCGTCTCATAGACCATCCGCGTGGTGCGAACAGGGACCTGGCGGACTTGCTCTTCTGTGACCCAACGCTGCTGGGTGACGGGAACCCGGCGGGTCATGGTCTTGGTAACTGGTCGCTGCACAACATACGGAACCTTGCGGACTTCCGTGGTCGCGACCATTCGCGTCGTTTGTACGGGCACATTCTGAGTCAGGTACTCGGTCTGCATCCGAGTCGTTTGAACCGGAACGCGTTGAGTCACGACATCGGTTTGCATTCGCTGAACTTGGACGGGCACCTGCACTTGTTGCGTCACGGGCTGGTAGGAAGTCTGCGCGACCTGTTGCTGAACGTAGTTTGGCCGATAAACCATCTGCGTTTGCACCGTCGGCGGCACGTTGTACGGTTCGTAGAGGTAACCGGGGCGAGGTCGGCCCAGTCCGAACAGCCCGGTGCGCAAACGCGGGTAGTAGTTCAGATTGACACCGGCGGCACCTGGTGTCACCGTCGTTTGCGGAACGTATCCACCGGCATCGACGGTTTGGTTGTAGACCGTTGTCTGAGGGCTGTACGACGTGTAAGTCTGCGTCCGCATCTGAGTCTCGACGACCGGTCGCTGAACGGTGTATTGCTGGTCGTAGTACTGCGTCTCGTTGACGGGTCGCTGAACCGCATAAACCTGTTGGCGGTAGCTCGTTTCGGTCACGGGACGGAACGTCGTGTACTGCTCTTCTCGCTCCGCCGTTTCAGTGACCATTTGAGTTTCCGTGTACGTCTCGTCTCGGTAACTCGTTTCGGACACCGGTTTCCAGACGGTGAAACGTTCTTCGCGGAAGTTGGTCTCAACCACCGGCTTGGCG
Organism: Planctomycetota bacterium; assembly: GCA_038520195.1. Classification (GTDB taxonomy): domain Bacteria; phylum Planctomycetota; class Planctomycetia; order Pirellulales; family Pirellulaceae; genus Stieleria. The sequence continues at coordinate 772 of JBCBLJ010000936.1, read as the reverse complement.
ACACGATACTCTCGCATCTCCGTTCGTGTTTTCACGACGGGGCGAAGTCGCGTCACGGCTTCGTCGACATACTCGGTCCGGTAAACCGGCCGCATCCGCTCGACGAGCTGTGGTTCACAGACCGTTGTCGGTGCGATTCGGTACGACGGAACGCAGTAAGGGTCTTGCGCAACCGCCGGAGCGAACATCGCGGCGGCGACTGGAAAGGCGAGAAGCGATTTGGGCAGTCGAAGCATCTTGGAGCAACCTTCTCAAAGCAATTCAAGCAAAGCCTGTGTGGAGGCGCGCGGCACCACCCACCTACCCCGAAAGGTTACGCAGCCCATTGGTCATTTGCGAAAGAAAGCCTGGAAAATGGCCGATTTTGGCTCAAGTCAGCCAATCAAACTTCACCAAATTCCCTGATCACAACGTGCCCGTGTCGATCAGGAATGAGACAGTTTGGCGATCGCAGCGACTCTAGCGATCGTGCGGCTTACGTATTTCGCTCTTCACCCGTCGCGGCGTCGAAGGTGGCTTCGATGTCCTGATAGTTTTGCGACATCAAATCCATCTGTTCGCGAAGGCGTTCAAGGTCTCGGCCCGCATCAATGGACTCGGCAAGAATCGGACGGAGCCATTCCTGCATCAAGTGAAACTGCCCCTTGATCAAATCCGCCAGCACCCGCGGAACCTTGTGTTGCACGTAGACCTTTTGGTCCGGTGGAGAAGCGGCTTGAACCTCACTGATCTTTTCGAGTTGTTCGCTTGTCGCCTTGAGAGTACCGGCAAG
>JBCBLJ010000810.1:0-3824 GCA_038520195.1 Planctomycetota bacterium | reverse complement strand
GTCAACTTTCCACTCTCAACTCAGAGTCAACTTTCCACTCTCAACTCAGAGTCAACTTTCCACTCTCAACTCAGAGTCAACTTTTCACTCTCAACTATCAGTCAACTTTCAACTCTAAGTCAGCTTTCACTCTCAACTCCCTATCCACTTTGAATTCCCGTCCACTTTCAACTCTCAGTCAACCCCAGTTTCTTGTGAAACCGCTCTTGTTTCACTGATCCGTGTTTGCCTAGTTTCCCGCGAAACGGGAAGACTCGGTGTGCGGAGTGGATGTCGTGGGACGAATCGTTTGCGTGGTGAACCAGAAAGGCGGGGTGGGAAAGACCACGACCGCCGTGAATCTGGCGGCGGCGCTGGCGATCGCGGAACAGAAGTGTTTGCTGTTGGACATGGACCCCCAGTGCAACGCGACGACAGCGGTGGGGGCGGAACCGATCAATGGCCATGCATTGGTGAGCGACGCTGGGATCGGCGACTCCGTCATCGAAACGGCGCACTCCAACTTGAGTTTGCTGCCGGGTAGCCGCACGTTTCAGGATGTGGACCAGCTGGCTAGCTCGAACGATCAACAGGCGAATCGTGTGCGGAAGCATTTGGACGCCGCGATTTCGGGATACGACTTCGTGTTGATTGACTGTCCGCCCAGCGTCGGGGAATTGACTCAGACAGCGATGGCGGCGAGCACCGAGGTGTTGATCCCGATTCAATGCGAATATTTTGCGATGGAGGGTCTGACCCAGTTGATCCGCACCATCAAGAAGGTGATCGTTACGACGCAGGGCCGGCTGAGTTTCGGCGGAATCCTGTTGACGATGTACGATCCCAATTTGGAATTGACCCAAGAAGTGGACTCGGAGGTCCGCGAATTCTTTGGGGAGATTGTGTTTGAATCCGTCGTGCCGCGGGACGTCGCGCTTTGCGAGGCACCGAGTCACGGCGAAAACGTTTTTCAGTATGCCCCGCGTTCGCGTGGCGCGTTCGCCTATACGCAGTTGTGCATGGAGGTACTGCAGCGTGACTAGTTCATCAGCCGCGGCGAAGGATCGTCGTTTGGGAAAGGGTTTGGCGGCACTGCTGGGGACGCCCGTCGATGAAGACGGTGTGCCCGCAGAAGGTGGCTCGGGTGTCGAGACGCTTCAATTGTCGGTTGACCAGATCGAGGCCAATCCGTTCCAGCCCCGTCGCGAGTTCAATCCGGAAGAGATCGCGTCTCTTGCCGAAAGCTTGAAGAACCATCAGCAACTCCAACCGGTGCTGGTTCGGATTGTAGACGGTCGCTACCAGCTGATCAGCGGCGAACGGCGTTTGCGTGCGACCATTCATGCCGGATTAAGCACGATCCGGGCGGAAGTCCGCGAGGCCGACGATCGCCTGGTGGCGGAGCTGGCGATCATTGAGAACTTGCAGCGCAAGGACCTCAATCCGATTGAAAAAGCGATGTCCTTCAAGCGGTACATTGAAGAGCACCGCTGCAAACAAGACGATCTCGCGCGGCGTCTGAGTATTGACCGTAGCACGATCGCCAACTTGATGCGACTTTTGGAACTTCCCGACGGAGTGCTGGACATGCTTCGCGGCGGGGCCATCACCGCCGGTCACGCGCGGGCGCTGCTGCCGATTGGCGACGAGGAAGTCCAGGTCAGCACGGCGAAGAAAATCGTGGAAGAAAAGATCAGCGTCCGGGCGACCGAGTCGATGGTCGGGGAAATGTTGAAGGCAGAGGAAGATACCGAAACCGGGAGACGAGTGATCAACGCGACGCGTCAGAAACGACGGCAACCATCGCCCCAGATCGAAGCGATGCAGCAAGAGCTGCGGATGATCTACGGAACGAAGGTGGAAATCAAAAGCAGCGCTCGTGGCCGCGGGAAGATCACGCTGCATTTCAGCGACGGTGAGGAGTTCGACCGGATCCGCGAAATGCTGGTCCAGGACAAACGTCCGCCGCTCCGCATGGCCGGTTGATTCGGCGAATTTTTCCGACCTGATCACCATCATTCCGTGCCGTATAATGCTTCGATGAGTTGATTCGTTGCATTTGGAGTGATGGTGTGGTTGCTCGAACCCTTTGGTTGGTCGCGCTTCTTCCGCTACTTTTCTGTAGCTCGCTGGTTGCCCAGGAGGATGCCCGCTCGGGGTATCTGATCGATGTCCCGGTACCCCTCGGGAGTCAGGCGGCGAATGAGCTTTTGGCACAGCTCAATCGATTGGCGGACTCCGCCCCCGAGGGTGAGCGGCTGGATGTGGTTCTTCGTTATGGCAAAGACAGCTCCGGTGGTGAAGTCACTTCGTTCGAGGATGCGCTCAAGGTCGCTCGAGCGATCACCGGTGATGACGGTTTGCGGTCGATTCGTGTCGTGTCGCTGCTTGAAACCAAGCTGACCGGACACTCGATCCTTCCCGTCTTAGCGTCCGACGCACTGCTTGTTTCAGCGGATGCGGGCTTGATCGATGCCTCGTCCGGCGATGGTCAATCCGATGAGACGGTACGACTCATTTACGAAAGTGTCGCGGCTCAGCGAGGGTTGTTTCCACCGGCTCTGGTGCGGGCATTGGTTGACCCCGATGAGGAGCTTGCGTTGGTCGCGAAGGTCGATGGGGGAAAGAGCCTGTCGTCGGGGAACGAACTCGTGAAACTCCGCGACGGCGGCGAAGTCTTGAGTGAGGAAGTATGGAGCGCTGGCGGTGTACCGGCGGATATCACTTCCGATCAGCTGCGTTCGGCGAAAATCGCGGCGGGCATCGTCTCGTCGCTCGAAGAGGCGGGTGAGATCCTCGATCTGGCCTCGATCGCGCCGGTTCAAGACAATTTGGTGACCGGCGAGGCCGCGGGCGTCTTGTTAGAGATCGCGGGGTCCATTTCCGGGAGTCGTGTTCGTCGGTGGCAGAGTAACCTCAACGGATCGCTGGCGTCGGGTGACGTCAACACATGGGTGATTGCGTTTGATTCAAACGGTGGCGACGTCGATCAGACGGCGACGCTTGCGAGTGTCTTCGCTTTGCCGGAACCGCCTTTGAGAACAGTCGTCGGGTACGTGAATGATCAGGCCCGTGGCGACAGTGCTTTGGCGGCGCTGGCGTGCAAGCCGTTGTACATGCACCCCGAGGCGACCATCGGTGGTGAAGGATCGGATGTGGTCACGATCGCTGATTTGGACAATCACGCGGAACTGATTGAGTTGGTCGCGCGAAACACGAAGCGTCCAGCGGGTTTGATCCGAGGTTTGCTTTGCCCCGAGCTGGAAGTCTTTCGATACACGAATCGCAAAACAGGCCAGGTCAAGTACAGCACACCGGAGGACCTGGTAGCGGACGTCGACAACGCCGCCCTTGAACGCGATCGTTGGGAGCAGGGTGAGCGGATCGAATTCGCGGAGGGACTCAATGCCCAGCAAGCGATCGAGCTTGGGCTGGCAGACTTTCGGAGCGACACGCTTGAAGATGTCTCGTTGCGGTCGGGGTTGAGCCGGACGCCAGACTTGATTTCCGATCGCGGCATCGTGCGTTTCGTGGAACGATTGGGCCGCAGTCAGGGCTTGATGATGATCCTGCTGATGGTGGGTTTTGTTGCGCTCTCGGCGGAGATGAACGCACCCGGACTCGGTGTACCGGGGTTTATCTCACTGGTCAGTTTCGGGTTGTTCTTTTGGATGAATCACTTGGCGGGAACGGCGGAGTGGCTCGAGCTGATCCTGCTGCTGTTGGGTTTGGTTTGTATTTTCCTGGAGATCTTTGTGATCCCGGGTTTCGGTGTGTTCGGGATCGGTGGGTTGATCATGACGATCGCGTCGATCGTTTTGATGAGCCAAACATTTGTGCTGCCG
>JBCBLJ010001002.1:0-2648 GCA_038520195.1 Planctomycetota bacterium | reverse complement strand
TGCAGATAAGTGTTCCCTCACCGCCTGATCCGCGGCCTCCTCCGTTTCCTTTTCGTGTGTTTCGAATATTTCGTGGTTCCTCCATCCGCCTGCTACCTCGAACTTCCCCTTTCCGGATTAGCGACGATGAGTGCAGATCAGTGTTCCCTCACTGCCTGATCCGCGGCCTCCTCCGTTTCCTTTTCGTGTGTTTCGAATATTTCGTGGTTCCCCCATCCGCCTGCTACCTCGAACTTCCCCTCTTGATTAGTGAGTATTAGTGCAGATCAGTGTTCCCCCAATTCCCCCTCCCGGAGTCCCGTGCGGCGATCTCTCCAAACCGATCCACAACTTTCCAAGATTCCGTTGCACACCTTTCGGCTGACTTTCGCTCTTGTTGTGTTCTGCCATTTTCCCTTGCCCAAGTACCCTTGTGCCGCGTGAGATCACGGAATTGTTGAGTCGCCTCGCCGCCGGTGATCGTGCCGCTGCGGGCGATCTGACGCCTTTGGTTTACGACCAACTTCGCGAGATCGCGGGGCGATTGCTTCGGGATGAAGACGCGCGGCAGTTCGATGCGACGGAGATGGTTCACGAGGCGTACTTGAAGCTTCTGGGCGACTCACCGCTGGCCTGGAAAGACCGCGCACACTTTTTCGCTTCTGCCGCGACGGTGATTCGACACCTTTTGGTGGACGAAGCTCGGAAGCGAGGAAGTCGAAAACGCGGGGGCGGGGCGGAGCGACTGTCGCTCGAACTCGTCGGACTCTCGGACTCCGAACGCGGCATTGAACTCCTCGAACTGCATGAGGCGTTACAAGGATTGGCAGAACTCAGCCCCCGTCAAGCGACTCTCGTTGAGTTGCGGTTTTTTGGCGGCCTGACACAAGACGAAGCCGCCGAAACGCTTGGACTCTCACGGCGCACCGTCGCCGGCGATTGGGCCATGGCGCGAGCGTGGCTACAACGCAAGCTGAGTGAAACATGATCCGGATCTTCCTTGTCACATTGCCCTTGGTCCTAGTACTGCAATGTGGATCGATCAACGCCAACGATTGGAGTGGCTTTGGTGGTCCTCACGCGAATCACAGGGTCGACATCGAAAGCTCTCGCGGGTGGACGCCGGGCATCGCGTGGTCCTTGGCTTTGGGCGAAGGCCGCTCGGGGATCGTGACCGACGGGCAAGTCGCGTTCGTCAGCTACCTCGAGCCTTTTTCTCAGGCGGAGCAAAAGCAACCGATCGAGAAACGCGTTCACCGAGAATCGGTTGCCGCCATCGACGTCCGTTCCGGAAAACGGCTCTGGCGTTCGACGTACGAGGCCGGCTATCGCGAGTCTCAAGAGACGTTCGGCGGTCGGTTGCGGGCGCCTCAGTCAACGCCCTTGCTGATCCGTGATTCTGCTGGCCGACGGAAGCTGGTCACGGTCGGGTTCAGCGGGATCGTCAAGGCGTTCGATTGCGAGACGGGGGACGTCGCGTGGTCGATCGATCTGGTCAAGCGTTTCAACGCCGTACCCGTGCAATTCGGGTTCTCGTCCAGTCCGATCAACGTCGATGGCCAAATCGTGTTGCTCGCCGGAGGAGACCGTGGTGGTTTGGTCGCACTCGATCCAATCGACGGCAGCTTGAAGTGGAACGTGGCCTGTGGAGAAGCCAGCTACGCCACGCCGGTGGTGGCCGAGTTCGGCGGAACCCGTCACATCATTTTCGTGACCCGAAACCGAGTGCTCTCGGTGAACGAGCGTGGAGAGCTTCTTTGGGAAACGCCCATTCAAACCGCGGGGCTGACGAATGTCCCGACGCCGATCGTCGTTTCCGATGGAATCGTGCTTTCTGGTCAGGGCTTCGGCGGGACGGTCCGATGGACGGTGCAGCAAGACGACGGGAATTGGCAAGTCAGCGAACGGTGGGCGTCCGATCAGCAGTTTTTCTACTGCAATTGGGTGGCGTCGGAGAATCAGTTGTTCGGGTGCACCGGAAACCTTTTGGTCGCTCTGGATCTCGAGTCGGGCGAGACTCTCAAGAAGCGTCGAGGCTACGCGGAATCCAACCTCGCGATGGCGGGGCAAATGCTGCTTGTCACACACGGTAAGGATGGCCTGAGTCGTCTCCGATTCGTCGACAACGAGTTCGAGCCGATCGAAAGTTGGCAATTGGATCAAGGCCGATGCTGGACGCCGGCGTCGTGGTTCGGCGACAACTGTCTGGTCCGAAGCGGCGAAACGGTCTTTGCGATTGGGCTGCAACAGGATGCGTCTTCGGATCGGCTGCTGGCCCAAGCCGGAAAAACGTCGACGACGAACGGCCCCGGGCATTCGACCGATGACGTGGCAATGGATGCGGTCCAGAAGGTGATCGCCGTCTACCAGCGCGACGGTGCCGACGCGGCCATGCAGGTTTATGACCGCGAGAGAAAGGCCCAATCGTTAAGCCTCGCGCAGCGGATGCGGCTTGCGGAACTCGCGCACGAAATCGAAGAATCCAGTTTGGCGGCGAGAATCGTTGGTGAGGCGTTTGAAGACGCCGGTTCAGAAGACGGGCGTCGCAAACTGAAGGACTGGCTGATCGGATCCATTCAAGTGGTGAAGCCAAACGAGAAGAGTTCGTCGCTCGGGAAAAACGGACTTCCCTACTTGAAGATCGCCCTTCTGAATCTGGCAGCGACTCG
>JBCBLJ010001143.1:0-1941 GCA_038520195.1 Planctomycetota bacterium | reverse complement strand
GTTATCTCGTGAAAACGCTGATGGGTTTTCCGCGTCACTTGTCGCAACATGTCGGCGGAATGGTGATGTCGGCAGGGCGTCTTTGCGAGTTGTGCCCCATTGAAAACGCGGCGATGGCCGGTCGCACGGTGATTCAGTGGGACAAGGACGATTTGGACGAGTTGGGGATTCTGAAGGTCGACGTGTTGGCACTTGGGATGCTGTCTGCGATTCGCCGTTGCTTTGAGCTCGTCAAACAACATCACGGACACGATTGGTCGTTGTCGACGTTACCGCAGGGGGATCGAGCGACGTATGACATGATCTGTCGCGCCGACACGATCGGGGTTTTTCAGATCGAAAGTCGCGCCCAAATGAGCATGCTGCCGCGACTAAAGCCACGGTGTTTTTACGACTTGGTGATCGAGGTGGCGATTGTGCGTCCGGGACCGATCCAAGGCGACATGGTTCATCCGTTTTTGAAAGCACGAGAGAATCCCGACAGCGTCGTTTACCCAAACGATGCGATACGCCAAGTGTTGCAAAAGACGTTGGGAGTCCCGATCTTTCAAGAACAGGCGATGCGGTTGGCGGTGGTCGCGGCAGGGTTTACGCCGGGTGAGGCGGACCAACTTCGACGAGCGATGGCGGCGTGGCGTCGTCCGGGTGTGATTGATCAGTTTCGTCTGAAGCTGCTCGAGGGGATGAAGGAGAATGGGCTGACGGGGAAGTTTGCCGATCAGGTTTTCAACCAGATCCGTGGCTTTGGTGAATACGGTTTTCCGGAGTCCCACGCGGCTAGTTTTGCCCTGTTGGTTTACGTGTCGTGCTATCTCAAGTGCCACTACCCCGCGGCATTCTGTGTCGCGCTACTCAACAGCCAGCCGCTCGGCTTCTATGCGCCCGCGCAGCTGGTCGGTGACGCCAAGGACCATGGCGTTCGTGTTCGCGCGGTTGACGTCAATCACAGCGATTGGGAATCAACGCTCGAGCCCGACCCGAACCGGGATGGACCGTCGATCCGCCTGGGTCTGAAAACAATTCGAGGCTTGTCCGAGGAGACGGCACACGGATTTGTCGAGTGCCGTCAACAGGGCGGTCCCTTTCGTGACATCACGGACCTCTCGCGACGTGGCGGGGTGAGCCAGGCGACACTGGCGATTTTGGCGGACGCTGATGCGTTGGCCTCGATCGCCGGCGATCGTCGCGCCGCGATTTGGCAGTCTCTTGGACAGGAGAGTCGTCCGGGTGAATCGCCGCTCTTCGATTCGGTGGACGATGAGGAATCGGTCCCGGAGGACTTGGTCGCGATGTCGCCGCTGGAAGAGGTCTACGCCGATTACGGAGCGATCGGCTTGAGTCTCAAGGCGCATCCGATGTCATTCGTCCGCGACGAATTGGATCGCAAACGATGCACCTGCGCCGGTGACCTCTCGAGTCTTCGCAACGGACAACACGTTCGGGTAGCCGGCCTCGTGCTGCTGCGCCAACGTCCGAGCACGGCGAAGGGGATTTGGTTTGTGACGTTGGAAGATGAAACAGGATCGATGAACTTGGTCCTCTTCCCAAAGGTTTGGGAAAGGTTTTTCAAGGTCGCAAAAACCAGTAACGCATGGATGGTCGACGGCAAGTTGGAGAGCAAGCACGGCGTGATCCATGTCATCGTCGGTCGGATCACAGACTTGTCTTCCGAGGTTGACGGCCTGACGCTCCGTTCTCGTGATTTTCGCTGACTGGTCCGGCCATTCACTGGTCCCGGTCCTTTCGGGGCAACGCCGTTTTTGCCTTTTTTTGTGCACGGCTCGCGGAACCGTTGACACAAGAACTAGCGGCGCAATCCCTGCAGCCAGGCGAGTGTTTTTTGCGGCGGCATGAATCCTCCCTTTTGCTCGATGAATCGTCCGTCGGGGGTGTAGAGCAACGTGGCGGGAAAGCCTCGCAATCCAAGTTTGCGGACGATGT
>JBCBLJ010000573.1:0-5537 GCA_038520195.1 Planctomycetota bacterium | reverse complement strand
GTTTGGGCGATCCACTATCAGGCCCGCGCGAAAGATCCTCGACGAGATGCACGTGCTCGCCATCGTAGCGGTAGAGTTCTCGGCCGACGGAATTCCCTCCATCGGCGCTGAAGTAAAGCAGATCGTCCGCAACGATCAGTTCCGTTGGATTTGAATCGCCCGCGGCATTCAGGTCGAAGAGCGGCTCGATGACGTCCGTCGACGGATCGAGCGCCCAGAGTTCACGCCCGGACGTCGCGCCGAGTGCACTGAACACGATTCGGTTCTGGTACGCAGAGAAGTCGGTCGGCGTCGAGCTCGTCGATCCCGGATAGACGTCGCTCACCAAGGACACGGCGTCGTTGGTCAACACACGGTACAGCTCTCGACCGGAATTGTTCGAAGTGCTGGAGGCCGACACGTAAAGTTCGGTGCTGGACGCGAACAACTCGCCAACCTCTTCAAGATTCGGCGCGACGCGATGAATTCTGTTGGGCTTGGTAGTAATCCGTAGCGTGGACGGAATGAACCCAAACCCGCCGGTGAGATCATAGGCGTAGGAGGTAAAATTCAATCTCTCCTGCCCATCGAGGCCGAGAAGAAATGTGAATTGGACACCATCGTAGTTGCCATTCGCACCGAGGAGTTGCTGATACAACCGTTGAGCGATCGTCGCCTTCGTGTCGGTCGGCTCGACTGTCAACGTGATGAGGTGCTTGTATTTGGTGAAGGAAGAGAGCCCGTCTCGTCGCCCGAACTCGATTTCCAGCACCACGGATCGATTCGCTAGGGTGCTCGGTTCCGGCATTGGATCACCGATGATCGAGACAAGCGTGTCACCACTGGCGGATTGATCCAAAGGAAGTCCAAGGACGGATGTCAGAGGCAACGACGGATCGAACTTGTACAAGCTCGTTTCATTCCCGAGTGTCGCCGCAAAATGCAACGAACCATTGAACCGAGTTAGCGAGCGAGTCTCATCGTCCAGGCCTTGCGTCGCGGTCGAACTGAAGGGGCTTCGAATATAACTGGCGACCTCAACGTCTTGTCGAATCGGATCGATTTCGAAGAGTTGTCGTCCGACGACGATGTCGCCGAAGGAATTGGAGACGGTTTCGCCCGAGAAGTAGTACCTGCCTCCAAGTTCCTGTATTGGGCTCGGACTTGCCGTGTCCCAATCGAGTGACGGACTCGCTCCGAATGTGACGGGGATTAGTTCGTGTCCGTCATACCGGTAGTGATGCCCGCCGTCGGGTCCGTCCAGCGTGCTGAAGAAGAGAGTCTCAATGCCACCGATCTCAAGGGACCGAAGGTTCGCGCTGGTTCCGTCCAAGAACGCACCGGCCGGTAGGAGAGTTTGATCGGGTGTAGCCGTACCGACACCCACCGAGTAGTGACTTTGAACTCGCTCTTCCGACAGCACGTCGTCATAGATCGCGAGTTCATCAAACTCGCCGAGGAAGTGCTGATTGGTCCCGGGCGTGTCGTGGTGCGTCCCGATGCGAAATCGTCCCGTCGGAGTCAGTGAATAATCGTCTGCGGTGTCGAATTGCCGGCCATCAACCACCGCATCACCATCGACATAAACGTGCAGAAGATTCACACGTTGCGAGAAGTCCTCGTTCATCCCTTCCCAAGTAATCGCCACGTGGTGCCAATTGCCCGTAGCGACGTCGATGCTTGTCCCAAGATCGAGGTCGTTTCCGTCGATATAAATCTTGAGCGCGGCCGGGTGTGAAACACGAAACAGATTTTGAGTGCTGAACTGTGAATCCGCGTAGGAGACAAGCGTTTCAGTATCGCCTTCGTTGGTCGGTTGGCGTTTCACCCAGAATTCAACGCTGAACCGTTCAACGTTTGCTTGACCCGAACCGAATGGGAACACGCCGGTCGAGTCGATGATGCCATCCAAGGCATTGCTGAATCCATCGAATGCGATGCCGGGGTTCACGCTTCCGGACGCGGCGATGGCTCCATCGACCTGAGAAATGCCGAGCGTGCTGTCGGTTCTTTCATATCGAAGGTCGACACCAGCACGCCCGCGATTGATGGCTTCCACCAGCACGGGTTCGTCGAATCGATAGTAGTGAAGCGGATTATCGTTGAAGACTTCTCCGGCGTAATTCGAGCCGAACGCCGGGACAACGCTGCTGCCGTCGTACTTCAAGACCTGAGGCCCATCGGCCCCATTGTCGCCGATAAAGTGCAGTTGGCCGTTGAACTCCGTCGCACCGGAATCGAGCAGCGTGTAGCCCGGAGTCTCGATCGCGTCGACCGCAGGAACTGAATTGGGCGAAGAGAGGAACAAGTCGTCGAGCGCATTCCCGGTATCCTGATCGAGGTCACCATCGAAGTTTAGCAAACCGACTTCGAGACCCTGTGGCGACAGCTGGGCTTCATTGAGTCGCAGACGACGAGAATTGGTGTTGTCGAGGAAGGCACTCACTCCGATACCGGCGTCACCGCTCACGAACGTCGCGTCCCAATGTCTTGGCCAATCGAGTGTGGTTTCGGCACCCACGCGCCCAAACGTGCCACCGTAGACGACCGTGATGATCGTCTGATCCGCCTCCGTGCGCGCAAATGCAAGGTCACCAAACGCGTCGCCGTTGACGTTCCCCATCGGTGAAGCCGGGAGTCCGAGCGCAGCATGTTCAATAATGATGTTTGCTTCGTCTTCGAAGTCATGTACTCCCGACAAATCGATGGGACCGAAGAGTAGATAGCTTCGCTTGTCAGCCCCTTCCTCGCTCGCCAAAAAATCGGTCAATCCGTCGCCGTTGAAGTCGCCGACTTCTTGAAAGTTGGAAAGCGTGTCGCTGGTGATCGAGAAAACATCACGGTCAAAGGCGTACGACGGGATCGATGCCGGGGCGGCGGCAATCTCCGGCGGCGTTGGTAGCGTCACACCCGTGCGTCCATCTTCCACGGTGAGTGCGAAAAGCGGTGCGGCAAGTTGGTAGCGATACGGCTCTGACTCGATGCCGTCGTCAATATCAATGCCTGTCGGCGATCCGGCGAAGTCGAATGTTCTGTACAACGGATCCTCGTTGTCATCCTCCTCAAAGAGCTCTGACAGTGTGGTAATGTTGCCAGCCAGGAAGTCGGCTCCTGGACCGCCTGAGATTTCGTCGTCGCCCTCGCCACCGTTGATCCAGTCGATTCCTGGGCCGCCGATCAATACGTCGCCCAGTGCGCCTCCGAAGAGCACGTCGTTTCCGTCACCGCCGCGGACTTCGAGCGATCCAATTAAACCACGCTGCTCGAAATCACCGGGGTCGATGCCCCACTCACTTGCCGAGCCTGGGAATTTGAACTGCGGATCACCGCGGAAAACGTCGTCGCCCGCTTGCAAATCGATGACCGTTCGCTCGACACCGGTCTCCGTATAGAACAAGTAACGCTGCGCGAGCAAATTGCCGCCCGACTGGAAAGACTGGCCATTTGAGAATCCAAGGCTCTCGTTGAACTCATCATCTTGGAATCGAATGGTGAGTTGTTGCTGTGAACTCGCACCAATCGCTTGAAAGACGATTCGCAGTTCGTCGCGTTTGGCAACCACATTCAGCGGAGCCAAACCTTGGGCCAACCGCGTCCCATTCGTCGCGTCAATCACATCGTTTAGATCAAGGACCAATGCGTCGACATCGAAGGGTGCGTTGTCACCCGATTCAACAGCACCTGATCCACGATGTTCCAACGTCAGGATCGCGGAGACTGCGTCCGGTGACATCGGGTCACCGACAATCAATTCAACACTCACCGGCCCGCCAAGATCCGCACTCTTGAGATCGCGTTCCGCGATCAGCGTTGTCGGGGCAACCTCTTCAGCTTTCAAGAATGCCTGATTCTCGATGTCCCAAACGAGATTCGTGAACTCGTAGCGATGCAGGAAACGGTTGTATCGCAACGAGGCGTAGTCCGGTACTTCGTTGCCGCGTCGGTCGAAGTCGCCTCCGAGGAACAACACGCGATCGTCGCCCGCACCGCCGTTGAACTCGTCCGCGAACGTCGGCACAAACGTCGTCTCGCCATCGGGTAGCGTGGGCAACTGGTCGGCGATGATCTGGAACGTGTCGTCGCCGGCTTCGCCAAACAGAAGGTCCGGAGCTTGTCGATCGAGTCCTCCCGTCAGAACGTCGTTGCCGGGGCCTCCGAAGATCCAGTCTTCGGCGGGACCGCCGGAAAGAATGTCGTCGCCGGCACCACCAAGAATGACATCGCGACGCACCACATCGGCTCGCTGACCGAGCGAGACTACCAGTCGATCGTCAACGACATCAAGCAGATCGTCTAGCTCGACCGTTGCCGCGGCTCCGTCCGCCAAACTCAACACAAACGTGAGGTCGTAGATCGTCGGCACCACGTTGGGGCTGTCTACTCTCAACCAGTAAGTCTGATCCATTGACAGCCCGGCCAGCGAGATCGCGCTTGCTTGGCCCGTCGTTCTCAGCGTCGCCGCATTCAACTGGTTGTTTGGGTCGCTCGTGTCAGCGCCAGCGGGGAAGATTGCGAGCCCGAGTGCGTCGATGGAGGAACCACTCTTCAGGTAGATTTCGGCATCCGCATCGGGGGCTTCGTTGAAACGGAACGTGAACCAATCCACGTCTTGAGGATTGTCGATCGTGAGTCCGGAATACGTTGTATTGCGAGTGATCACATTTGATCCGGTCGACGTCCCACTCGCCAGCCCAAGCACCGTTGCGGCCGGATCATCGGGGTAGACGATCAACTCAAGGGTCGCCCCCGGTGTGACGTCCGAGGTCGCGAAGAAGATTCCAGGTTGTTCCTCGATCATGCCTTCGAAGGCTGTCACCAGCGATCCAATTCCCGCGGCTCGCAACAGTCCGTTGACGTCCTCGATCAAAGCGGCGACGGGGTTCTCAAAGCTACCGTTGAAACCCGTCTCCGAAGCAAACCCGTTCGTTTGATCCGGGTGCAGCGTGATGCTTCTCTCGATACGGTCGGTCGATTGTTCGATCACAATCGTGAATTCCGCTGGCTCGGAGGTGGATAGAATTCCGCTGGAGGGAGCCGGCCCCGCGGGCGTGATCACCGCCGCACCGGGCAGCGAGTACGCTCGGGTTTCCTGGTCGTTGCGGACTCCGAATTCCGCCTTGTCGATCAGGATTGCGTTGCCCGCCAGGATCTCAACGCGATCATCGCCATCGCCGGCATCGATCCAAACCGTCTTTTGAACCGTTGGTCCCACCGTGATCTGGTCGTTGCCGCCAAGGGCATCGATCAAGATCGCGAGGAAATCGCCTTCGGAGGGAATCAACTCCGCGATGTTCTTTTCGATTCGATTCGGCAACGCAGCCAGCAGCTCACTCCGTTGAATCACGTCACCGCTGCGAAGCCCATCGAGGTTGAGGACGTCCAGTGGATCCCATACCGGTTCGTCGTTCTCATTGGTCGCATTGAAGTCCAGACGAACTTGGGCCGCGAAACTGAAGTTCCCGTTGTTGTTCGTCAGACGCGTCACTAAGTGGTGGTCCGTTAGCAAGCCAGGTTCGGTCACGAAATCGACCGCGATCACGTCGTCCGCGTTTGTTGCC
>JBCBLJ010000564.1:0-5661 GCA_038520195.1 Planctomycetota bacterium | reverse complement strand
TCCAGCGCATCGACGGCTTGCCCCACCCAGGTTCGCATTTCGTTTTGCCGCACGCCTTCGGTCAGCGGATACACCGGCAAGATCCGTGGCTTGTCGATCGTGCCTTCGCCGTCGAGAAACGTTACCTTCGGATGCACGAATTCGAATCGCAGCCCCTTCAGCTTGGCCTCGCCGCTGATCATCACTTTGCGGTCAAGCGTGATCTGTTCGGCGCGAAACGGTTGATTGAAAAAAAGAATGCGGACCGCCCCGGTTTCGTTCTGCACGATCGCACCGAAAACCGATTTCCCTGGCGTTCGCGACGTCAATTCGGCGTCGGTGATCGTTCCAACGAGCGAAGCCGCCTCGCCGTCTTTGAGTTGATCCACGGGCGTCGGCGGCGCCGGCAACTCATAATCGCGTGGGAAACAGAAACACAAGTCTCCCACGGTCCGTATACCAATTCTGCCGAGCAGCTTCCCTTTTGATAAACCGACCAACGCCTTCGTGGGCGTTGCGAGCGTCACGTCAGTCAATACGTCGGACATGGAAAAGCAGCGTTATCGGAAGACCTGTGCCCTTCCAAGCTAACGCGCAGCGTCCGCTCGTCAACGAGACCGAATCAACCTTGGTCCGCTTCGCCGAAAGCACGAATCCCTTTTCGCCAAATCGATCAAGTGTTCGCTTGGCCTTTGATCGTCTTTTGAGCCACGTCCCAAGCGTCGTCGAGGTGCGACGCATATCGCGCTGGGTCGAGCAACGTCGGTTCCAATTCGTCCGAGCGGATCTCAATCAGCCAACCGTTTCCGTATGGATCCGCGTTGATCAGCGAGGGATCGTCCAGAACCACTTCGTTGATCGCCGTCAGCGTCCCAGGTATTGGGGCATACAGATCGCTCTCGGCCTTCTTGCTCTCGATCGCACCAATCATTTGGCGCTCCGCCAGCGGATGCGGCGGGTCAAATTCCCACTCCAAGAAATAGACATCCTGCAGCAATCGCACGGCATACGCCGACAACCCGAACCGCCAAACACCTCGGTCTTCTTCGCGAGGCTGGGCCCACATGTGGTTTTTGGCGTACGACCGGTCTCGCGGAAACGTTGCCTCAAACTCGCCCATCGCGAAGGAGAAGGAATCGGTCAAGTCACTCACAATGTCTCCACGACTCACTCGGGTGATTGCCGCACGCGGATTCGGATGGCGCTCGCGTGATCGACAGGCAACGCTGGGGTCACGACGTTACGTGTACCGTACGTTTTGATGCTCAGGCTCGAAAAAGGCCGGTAGCATGGCATCGACACGCAAAATTCCATAACGAGTCAACTCGATTCGATCCTCTCCGATCGTTGCCCAGCCTTCCTCCACATACTTGTCCCATTCCGACTGCCACCGCGACACGATGTCGACATCGAACTTCTGCTGAAAGTACCCGCGGTCCAAGTACCCACGCTTAAGCAACAGAATCATCTCGCGGACCAATCGCTGATGGGCGGTCGGAACAAAGCCACGTCCGAGCGGCAGCTCTCCTGCTTCGACCGTGCCGAGATACTTTTCCAGGTCCGCTTGATTTTGGTAGTGCACTCCGCTTGCGTGACCGAAACTGGCGATGCCTGTCGCCAACAGATCGGCCCCCTGCCAGAGATTGTCTCTGTAGGAAAAATTCACTTTGCTCGGATCTTTCACGACCGTGTACGCGCTGCTCACGCTGTATCCCGCATCGATGAACTCATTGAACGCGTAGTCGACCCAAGCCCGTTTGGTCGCCCAGTCGGCGACGGGACTCGCCGATTCGTTCTCGAGAATGTCTCTGCTGTAGACGGTGTTGAACGGCAACTCCATCTGATAAATCGTCACGCTTTCCGGTGACATGTCGATCGCCTGACGAATGTTACTTTTCCAGTTATCCCAGGTCTCGCCGACCATTCCCGAGATGAGATCGATGTTCACGTTGGGAAACTCCGCTTCTGCGATCCATTCCCAAGCCCGAAAGACCTGCTTTGATAGGTGGGCTCGACCGTTCTCCTCGAGTAACGCGTCGGAGTAGTTTTCGACGCCGAGACTCAAACGCGTAACGCCCAGTTCTTCGCGGAGCGTCTTGACCTTGCTTTCACTGAGCGTTCCTGGCTCGCACTCGAACGTGACCTCTTCCGCGCCATCCCAGCTGATATGTTCGCGCAACCTGCCGGCAAGTTTGGACAATTGTTTTGGCGAAAGGAAACTCGGTGTACCGCCGCCGAAATAGACGAAACGGAACGGACGATCCTTCATCACCCCCAATTCGCTGACCAGCGATATCTCGTTGCACAGCGCGTCGACGTAACGCTGCACCTCGGGAGCCGTTACGTCGGTGAAGACCTTGAAATAACAGAACTTGCAGCGCTTCCGGCAAAACGGAATGTGCAGGTAGAGTCCCAGCGGCGTCGTTTCCTTCGGCTCCCCGTGCAGTGCTGCGTGGACCTCGTCAAGCGATTCCTTCTTCCACTGGCTGTAAGGTGGGTAGTTCGAAATGAAGTAGCTACCGACTTCGGTCTTCGAATCACTCGCTGCGGACGACATATGCGGGTCTTGTGCAAGGGCGAAAGGCTCTCGTGGAATTGTATTGTAGACACTCGTCATCCTCGAGGTCACGACCGGTCCGATTCAGGTTTCTTACGGTCGCTCCGGTTCCCTCGTGCGGCAACCCCAACCACGTTCGCGATCGGACGCGAATTCCAATCCCGTTCGCCTCACGACAGCGTCTCAGCCTGGGTTGCAGCGCGGTGCGTCAGCCCACTGGCTCGCTCGGACGGCCACCGCCGACCGCCGGGATTCGCCGTGCGTCCACCGGCGGCTCGTCTTCCTTCTCAAGTTTCGCGAGCGGATCACTTCCGACTTGCTTGTGCAGAAAGTGCCCCAGTGGGCTAGCCATCAGCGAGGGCAACAAGAAAACGTCCCCGAAGAGCGCGGCCGAAAGGAGGCCGAACATCAACAACGCGAACTGGCTCGTCGGAACGAAATCGCTGAACCAATACACCATCAGCGAAAGGCCACACACCATCGTCGTCTGCAGCATCGCCCATCCACATTGAGACAGAGCCCCGTGCGCCGCACGAATTTGCCCAAACCCCTGAGCCCGCCGAGACCCGAAGCGCGACAGCAGGTGCACGGTGTCGTCAACGGCGATGCCCAACGCAACGCTAGCAGACATCACCGACCCGATGTCCAGCGGTGTCTGTCGCAAGCCCATGAAGCCAAACAGAATGACGGTTGGGAATAAATTGGGGATCATCGCGACCAAGCCGCCGCGGAGGCTGCGGAGTACCACGATCATCACTACGCCCACAACCGCGAACGCCGTCAAGAAGCTCCGAAACAAGTCTCGAAGCAGGACGACCTGAGCGGCGTGCGTTACCACGGCCGGCCCGGTAAGCAGCAATTTTGACTCGACCTCGCTGTCGCGAATCGCCTCTTCGACCGCCGTTTGGATTTCTTCCAACGTGACGGAATAGTCAACGTCTTCCGGTTCGGTCAAACGCAACGTGACGCGCCAGACCTCGCTGCGATCATCCCGCGAGATCATTCCCAGTCGCCCCAAGCCACTGTCTTCGTCTCGAATCATCCTGGCGACCGCGGCGCGCTTGGAACTCGCGCTGATTGATTTCTTCTGCGAGACTGTCGGCAGAAAACTGATCGCCGAAATCGCACCGCCGACGGGATCACTCTTCAACGCCGCGATGTGCGCCTCGCGAACGACCATGTATCGATCCAGCGGAGAATCGTCTGCGCCAAGCGGCGGGAACTCAACCAACAATTCCGCCGTCGACGTCGCGCCGACATGCTCCTCGAACCAAGCATACTCTTGCCGAATCGCGCTCTCGGGGCCAAACATCCTCAGCAGGTTGACCGACGTCTTGAGCGACACGAGCCCCACCGACATTCCCGCGGTCAAAAACAGAAAGAACACGATCGTCGGCCAGGGCCGCGAAAGCCGTCCGCGAACCAATTGGTAGATCAGGCCGCGACCCTTGGAGGGATCGGTCAGCAGTTCGGTCCCCTTGCCCGCTTGCTTCTTGCCGCGTTTCCGTTTTTCGCTCCACTCGCGCGTCAGGATCATTGCGCCTGGAAGCACCGACAGCAGGAATAGAAGTGTTCCCAAAACGCCGATCGATGCCACAAAACCAAAGATACGAATCGGCCCGATCCGCACCAGCATCAAAGAACTCAACCCGATGACGGTCGTCCCCGTGGCCAGAAAACAGGGAACGATCCCCGCCTTGAGCGCACGCTTCGCCGCGCCACTAGGCGACAACTCGGGAAACTCCGCGGTCGCGTCCAGGAAATAGTTGCTCAAGTGAATCCCGGCCGAAATCGTGAGCACAAAGACCAGCGGCGGCAACACAATCAACACCGCGTTCATCGGCGTCCCGGTGTAATAAACCAGCGCCAACACCAACCCCTCGCCGATTACCGCGATCGCGGTGATCGCCGCCGTCAGCGGGATCGATCGCAAACAAATAAAACAAATGATCGCGGCAACGATCGCCGATGGAGGCGCAAATACCTCGATGCTGCGGATGCTCTCGGCGTCCACATCCGATCCGTCGCGCGGCCCACCCACGATCGCGATCTGGTCCGGCGCCACGTCCGCAACTTCTGCCACCAGCCCCCGCAGCGAATCGAGTATCGGTCGACGTTCAACGTGTGCCGGCTCGTCAAAGGCAATAAAAACGCACGACTGTTTTCCATCAGGGCCAATCAGAAAACCCGTCAAGCGTCGGATCGCGGCGGCTCGCGACAATGCCGCTGGCGACGATGTCACCCGCTGCACCAACGTTTCACCCGACTTCGCGCTGAGGAATGGCTTGTTGACGCCACTGGCCTCCCGAATCGCCTTCAAGTACTCGATCCCAGGCAACGTCGCTTCGTCGACTTCATCCCCCGCGCCGACTTTTCGCGTGTCGATCGAATCGCCCCGGTGACTACACAAAACGTCAAGGCATTCTTCCACCCGGCCGAGCTCGTCAGACTCGAGCGTCGCGCCCGGCCACGAAATCAGAACGCCATCAGAGACGACGAAACGGCGGCAAAGCTCATTGAACGCCGCCTTCTCCTCGAGCGTATCGGGGACCCAATCGATCGGTCGATTGAGTAACCCACCGATGGCCGCGTGCGAATGAATGATCGCAAGGGGAGCAAGCAGGATCAGAATGCCGATCCCCACCAGCATGCGACGGAGATAGCGCCGCCTCAATGCAGATTCTTCCTCCACCGGTTGATCTCCTTGCCGCCCGAGTTCCCTGGACGAGGTGATTGGACGCGCGATTCTCACTCCGACCCGTTATAGCCCACCGGCCCCCACACCGGCAGTCGGCTGGCCGCGCGGCGGCGGGCCGTAACTAGCGAAGCGACCGCATGTGGCGGAAGTTACGCCAAAAACGCCGCATTATTGGATGATCGAAGTCTCTATCTCGACGCACCCCAGCTTCGACGCGTTGCCAACGGGGAGCTTTTCCAGTTGTTAAAGTGTGACGTGCACGGATCGCCGTGGAACCAATCCGTTGATTCCTTCCCACCGAAAGATTTTTGCCAGATGAAGTCTGCCTACGATTGCGTTGTTGTCGGTGCCGGCCCCGCCGGCGGCTCCGCAGCCTCGATCACCGCCGAAGCCGGGCTCGAAACGCTCCTGATCGAACGCGAATCAG
>JBCBLJ010000367.1:0-7864 GCA_038520195.1 Planctomycetota bacterium | reverse complement strand
TTTTCGTCTCGGCGAACGACACCAAGAACGCGGCGCAAGTCGTGAGGCGATGCGATACGCCGAAGAGACGATGCGGATCGCCGATGCGCTCCGAACCGCTACTCAACCGACGGACTCAGGACAACTCGCGGATGCCGCGAAGCAGTTGGCCGTCGAAAGCCGAGTGCTTTGGGCGAACGTGTGTTCCAGGCTCTCCGGCACGGACCGAGATGTGATGGCCGCGATCTCCACTGCGCAGCAGGCCGAAAAGATCGCCGACGGGATGTCCAGCGGATTGGATCGCTTGTTGATGCTTTCCAAGGCCTGCCGCTGTCTCGCTTACATGTATCTCCTGAACGAGCGAGACACGCTCGGCATTCCACCGGTCCATCGAGGTCTCAAGCATGCCGAAGCCGCTCGCGAATTTGTGGCGAACGACACCGACTGGGAGGTTCAGTTGGAGCTGGCAAACGCCAAGAAGAGCATTGGGCTGATCACGTACAAAATGGACCGCGATCCTGAGAGTCGCGGACGAATCCCACAGTTCTACCAAGACGCGCTCGATCTGGCGGATCAAATTCTTGCCGGGGCGGACGTGGCACCAAAGACGAAAAAGCTCGCGCTCGCTCTTCGTGGCGGTGTCTTTAATGATCGCAGCATGTACTGGGGTAATCTCGGTGTCAGCGAGTGGGATGCGGCGATGATGCGGCAAGGATTTGATGATGCGGTCGAAGCCGTCAAAGTCAGTCAGGCGATGCTGGAGTCCGATCCGCTTAACAATGACTACCGGCACCGAGTGTCGATCGGTTACTGGAATGTCGCCGATCGGGTCACCTACTTCGGGCCGTGTGACACCGAAATTGAAGCACGCCGCAAATCCATCTCGGCGGCCATGCCGCTGCTTGAACGGCATCGCGGAAACGCCACACTGGAAATGATCAACCTTCAACGTTTTCGGTTGTGTTCGCCGCTCTTGCAGCGCGGCAAAGAAAAGGAAGCACTGATCGTGTTCCGGCAGATTCTTGCTTCGGGGATGCCGCTGGAAGATTTGGAAGGTGGAAGCATGCGAGACGTCGTTTGCGCGGTCCTGTTTGCGAAACTCGCTGACTCGTTGGGCCAAGAAGGCGACCAATGGATGGAGCCTAGCCTGACACGTGAGACGTGTTTGGCGCGCGCGGCCAAGTTACTGATGCGAATGAAGGAAGGGATCGAAAACATGCCACCCGAGAGTCGCAGCTTGTGGCTCGATCGAATTCGAGTGCGCATGGATGCCAAACAGGCTCTCGCGTCCGTGTTTGAACAGCATCCGGAAGTCCGCTTGGCCGAGAAACTGATCCCGCTGATTGACGAAACGGAAAAGACGCAGCGTTTCATCGACCCTTGGCCGGTCCCCTAACCGGTTTCCGATTCTGCGGCGTTCGACGCAGCTGGCGGAGACGCGCTTGAGTGGCACGGGCTCGGAGAATGGAGCTACCAATTGACGCCGTTGTCGGCTTGAATCAAGTCGGACACGGCGTCAGGAACGTTTGAGCGATCGGAGAAAGCGGCTGTCAGAACGGGAGCAATCGTCATCGGTTCAGTTTGCTCAAGTACTGGTGGATGCAGGTGATCGCCAGCGCCCCGTCGCCGACCGCAAAAGCGCATCGTTTGGTGGTTCCCGATCGCACGTCTCCGGCCGCAAAAACTCCTGGTGCGGAAGTTTCCAGTTCGCAGGGGGTGCAATCCATCTTCCAGTGAGGCGAACGTGCCACCGCCGGACCAACCTTGATGAATCCCTTTTCATCGAGGTCGACTTCGTCGGGTAACCAATCGGTGTGCGGCTTCGCGCCGACAAAAACAAAGAGCCCATTACACGGCGAGCTAATCGTCTCGCCCGTCTGGTTATGCCTTAGGCCGATCTGCTCGAGCGAGTCCTCTCCGATCAGTGCATCCACTTCGGTGTGATACAGAACTTCGATGTTCTCTGTCTTCAGGATTCGTCGCGAGAGATAGTTCGACATGCTTTTGCCAAGATCGTCGCCGCGCAGCACGAGTTTCACTTCGCGGCTTTGTTCCGACAAGAACATCGCCGCTTGGCCGGCCGAGTTTCCGCCGCCGACAATCACGGCAACTCCTTCCCGGCAACGTCGCGACTCCACGGTCGTCGCGGAGTAGTACACGCCGCCGCCCTCGAATTGCTCACAACCGGCCACCGGCAAGCGTCGGTATGATGCACCAGTGGCGATCAACACCGTCCGAGTTCGTGCGACTTGGTCGGTGCAAAGATCGACATGATAGAGGCCATCGTCGCCACGCTTCATCGAACGCACGCCCACGGGCGAGGAGAACTCGACGCCGAACTTGAGGGCCTGCAGGTAGCCTCGATTGGCCAATTCGGCTCCCGAAAGTCCCGACGGAAAGCCCATGTAGTTTTCGATCTTGGAACTCTGTCCGGCTTGCCCACCGGGGCCGACCCGATCGACGACCAATGTCTTCAGTCCTTCGCTGCCGCCATACACGGCGGCCGCCAAACCAGCCGGACCGCTGCCAACGATCAGCACGTCGTAGACGGCTTCGTCCTGAATCTCACGGCGGATCCCGAGGAACTGCGCGACCTTGGCGAGCGAAGGTTTTTTGACGACTTGTTTGCCGCAGAAGATCACGGGCGTGTCATCGGTCGTAGCATCCAGTTCGGTGAGCTTTGCCAGGTTGTCTTGCTCGGCGATGTCGAAGTACGTGTGCGGGACGGCATTCTTGTAAAAGAACTCCCGCATCCGCAGCGTCTCATTGCAATCGGACGGCCCGAACACACGAATACCAAGGAAACCGCTCTGATGAATCAGTTTGCGGCGAATCTGGAACGCCCTCAGAAGTTTGTCACTCAGTCCCGGTAGGTCACGAATCATCTGCCGAATCCGGCAGGCGGTGATCTCGATCGTTTCACAAGCGGTGTCGGCAGAGATCGAGACAACGGCGGGGCGGCCGGTAAGCGTGTCGATGTCTCCGGTGAAGGAACCGCTCGAGTGGCGGGCCACCACCCGCGGTTCACCCGAAGAGCTTTCGTGGACGATGATGTCGCCGCTTTTGATCGCAAAAAACGAGAAATCCCGCGTACCGGCGACGATCAGAGCTTCTCCCGCAGCGAACGTCCGAGGTGTTCCGAATTGCTCGATGTATTGCCACTCTTCGTCGCCGAGCACAGGAAAGGCCTCGCAAGTGACCGCCGCCTCGGGTGTAAGTGTTGCTGAAATTGCCATGATCGATCTCCTCTACTCAGCGAATCAAGTTCCGGTCTCGCGATTGTAGCGCAGACGCAACGCCGGCGCGATGGGACGCCGGTCGGCCGCTCGCGGTAAAATGGGGTCAACCCCGCTCGTCCCCCGCCTCCGTGAATGAATGCATGAACTGCCGATTCTTTTGTCAGCTAACTTCCATTCTATTGTTGATCATTTTCCCCTTATTGCGGTGCAAGGCGCAGGAGCCGGCGTGGGGAATTGACTCGGGGCTGACCGCTTACTTTCAAACGGAGATCGAGTCCATCGCGTCGCAGAATCTCAGCGGCATTCGGACACTTGAGGATTGGGACTCCAAACGCGAACGCTATCGGGCCGAACTGTTGGAGATGCTTGGGCTCCAACCCCTACCCCAAAGGACACCGCTTGAGGCCGAGATCACGGGAACGACCGAACACGAAGAGTTCCTGGTCGAGAAACTGCATTTTCAATCGCGTCCTGGTCTCTACGTCACCGCGAATCTGTATCGACCCAAGGAGCAAGCTGGTCCACTCCCGGCCATTCTCTATGTCTGCGGGCACGGCCGGGTCAAACAGGATGGCGTCAGCTATGGGAACAAGACGCATTACCAACATCATGGCGAGTGGTTCGCGCGCAACGGCTACGTTTGCCTGACGATCGATACGCTTCAGCTCGGCGAGATCGAAGGTGTGCATCACGGCACCCACCGATTCAATCGCTGGTGGTGGCTCAATCGCGGTTACACGCCGGCCGGCGTTGAAGCGTGGAATTGCGTGCGTGCCCTGGACTACCTGCAATCACGGGAGGAAGTCGATGGCGACCGAATTGGCGTGACCGGCCGGAGCGGCGGCGGTGCCTACAGTTGGTGGATTGCCGCGATCGATGATCGGATCAAGTGTGCCGTTCCGGTCGCCGGCATCACCGACCTGCAAAACCACGTGGTCGATGGTTGTGTCGAAGGCCACTGCGATTGCATGTTCATGGTCAACACCTATCGCTGGGACTATTCCAAGGTTGCGGCGTTGGTCGCGCCGCGGCCGCTGTTGATCAGCAACACCGACACCGATCGCATCTTTCCGCTCGACGGTGTTTACCGAATCTACAACGATGTCCGCCGGATTTATCAGCTCAACAAGGCGGGTCCCAATGTCGCGCTGCACATCACCGCGGGAGGACACAAGGACACGCAAGAACTAAGGGTTCACGCGTTCCGCTGGCTGAACAAGCATCTTAGGGGCGATGACGAACTCATCCGAATGCCCGCCGAAAAGCTCTTGGACGTCACCGAGCTGAAAGTGTTTGAAGAGAGTCCGAGTGACGAAGAGAACACGACGATCGACGAGAGCTTCACCCGGAAGGTCGACGGAAAGAGTATGGAAGGCGTTGAAGCGGGTTTTCGCGGACGTCTCGCAGAGAGACTCTTGGAAAAGTGTTTTCGAGGTTGGCCGCGAGCGGATGCGCCACCCAAGATGAGCTTGGCGTCCGAGGCCACCGTCGATGGAGTCACACTGCAAGCGTTCGACTTTGAGAGTCAACCGCACGTTCCGCTCCGCCTCTACATCGCGAAACGAGCCAACTTGAAGAACGCAGATCTCGTCGTTTTGAATGTGCTCGACCACGAGGACTGGCGCGACTTTGCCAAGCTCTACCATTCCCGGTTTCCCGGCGCAATTGCAGACTCCACCGCGCGCGCTGATTCGATCGAACCTGATGAAGAGGGCTTTGAACAAACCCGAAAGATGTTTCAGTCTTTCGCTTGGGCGATGGCCTACGTCGCACCGCGTGGCATCGGTCCGACGGCGTGGGGTGTGAACGAAAAGAAGGAAATTCAACTCAAACGCCGCTACTACTTGGTGGGTCAGTCACTCGACGGAATGCGTGTCTATGACACCCGACGAGCCTTGCAGGGATTGCGTTCGTTGCCCGGATGGGAATCCACCCAGACGTGGCTGCAGGGCGAGCGGCAGATGAGTGGCATCGCGCTCTACGCCTCCCTGTTCGAGCCGAACCTCTATCGCGTTGAACTCCATGAGTTGCCTCGAGATCATCGCGAGGGACCATTCTTTCTAAACCTCTCACGCGTCACCACCGTCCAACGCGCGGTGGCCGCGGCGACGGAGTCTTCCAAGGTCGTGCTCTATGACGAGATCGACCCTTGGTCCACCGCCGTGACGCTATCGAAACGACTGGGAACGGAGGGGCAACTTCAAATCCGTCCGCCGTTGGCTACCGTCGCTGACTAACGCACTCCGTATGATTGGGAGTGGGACGAGTTAGGATTCGCGGGGGTTCAGTAAGCGCCTTCGATTGCGTTACCGGTCAAAGCCGGCCACTTCCCCGCTCGGCAGAATAACTAGAAGTCCCTCGATCGCATTCAGTCCGAACGAAGTTGATGAATCACGAGGTGTTTGGCGTCTGACTGCTCGCGATGCTCGAACTTCAAAGTGAGTGACCGACAGCGATGAGCAGCAACCGTTCCATGGGCAGACCCGATGATTTCGTTCATCATTCCAGCACGCAACGAGGCCCAACTGATCGGCAAGACGATCAATTCGATTCACGCAGCCGTCGCTGAGCAGCCAAAGCCGCCGGAGTATGAGGTGATCGTCGTTGACGATGATTCAGGCGATGAAACGGCGTCGATCGCTCGCTCCCACAAGGCCAACGTCGTCATGAGTGATCGTCGAAACATCGGTGCCGCTCGCAACCTCGGTGCCGCTCGCAACCTCGGTGCCGCGAAATCCATCGGGCAGTGGCTACTATTCGTCGACGCGGACACCCTGGTCGAAGTGGAACTGCTTCGCGAAACGCTGGCGGCATGGGATGCCGGCGCCGTGTGGGGCTCCGCGCGAGTGACTCCAAGCGACGCTTGTCCAGCGTGGGTCAGGTTTCTCGGTTTCTTTTACAATCGCTACTACCTTTGGATCCGAGCGTGCGCGTACGGGTGTTACTTTTTTGTCCGTCGCAGCGCGTTTGAGCGTTCGGGCGGGTTTCCGGAGCACTTAGCAGAAGGCGAAGATCAAGCGCTCAGTCGCGCCTTAACAAATCGATATGGCCGTCTTCACAGGCTCACACGACGCGTTCCAAGCTCCGCGAGAAAGGCTCTTGAGTTCGGGTTCTGGTTTCACATGCGTTTGCTGTGGCGAAGCATGACCCAAGGCCAAGCGGCCGCGAACCATCCCGATGCATTGAAGTATCGCGATGGAGAGAGCCGACTGCGCAGCTAGCACGCAGTCACGGGGTTGCCGAACTGGATCGGCCGGCTGGAAGATCGCTGGTCAGCGATCTTCAATCAGACGGCCTCGCCGATTCATTTTCAGGTTCCCATGGGTCCCGTTTGGTGTGGCCCGGTACGTCCCTCAGTTTGAAAGCGACACTGCCTGCGATGCATAGCTGCGGTCATCAATCTGTCGGATCAGGAACTGGGCGACGTCTGCCCGGGAGATCGTCAGCGATAGTTTACCGTGCTTCGTCGCCGCCCCGTGCTTGTAGCGCCCCGTCGCCGGACCGTCGGTAAAGGCGGAGGGGCGGACAATCGTCCAATCCAGGCCGCTGTCGCGAACAAGTGTTTCCTGTCGCTCGTGATCGGCCATCGCCCATCGCAGTGGACCGCGAAATAGCAACCACCACTTCAGATTCAGCTCCGCCGAACTCTCGCCAGCGCCGAGTGTCGATTGACAGACGAGGTGCCGGACGCCGCGTTCGCGCATGGCATCGATGATGTTCTGCGTCCCGACGGACCTGACCGTTCCTCGCGCTCCGGCGCCGAGCGTGACGATCACTGCATCTTGACCCTCAACGGCGCCGCGGACCTGCGATTTGTCTCGGAGGACGTCGCCTTCGACGACACGAAGACGGCTGTGCGCGACTTCGATCCGCTCCGCATCCCTCACAAAGGCGGTCACGTCGTGCCCGGCGGCCAAAGCTTGAGAGACGACCTGCTTGCCGATGGTGCCGGTGGCACCGAAAACCGCTACCTTCATTGCCAAACCCTTCAAATTCGAATTCTCAAAACTCAAGCACGTGCTTGACACTGTGTAAAGTATAGGCGTGTTTACACAGTGTCAAGTCTCAGGTTTGCAGAATGTCAAGTAAAATTGATTTGGACACTCGGCAGCGAATTTTGTCCGAGTCATTGCGGCTGCTGGAGGCGAACGCTGGCAAGAACGTTCGAATGAGCGATATCGCGAAGGCGGCGGGAGTGTCTCGACAGGCGATCTATCTGCATTTCAAATCGCAAACCGATTTGATGGTCGCGACCGTCCAGTTCGGTGACGAACGCAACGGCGCGGCGACACTTGTCCAGCCGTGGCGCGACGCGGAAGGAGCCGACAAGCTGGATGCGTGGATCGCCTTCTGGGGCGGTTACGTTCCAAAGATCTATGGAGTCGCCAAGGCGCTGATGATCGCACGCGAATCCGATGAAGCCGCCGCAGCCGCCTGGGACGATCGCATGGAGGATGTCCGACGAAGTTGCCGAAAAACGGTCCAGGAACTCGCCAATCATGGCCTACTGATCGAGCAGTGGACCGTGAAAACGGGTTCGGATCTCCTTTGGACCATGCTCTCCATTTCAAATTGGGAGCAGTTGACGACCTGCTGCAGCTGGTCGAACAAGCAATACATCGAGCGGATGAAACAGACCGCGCGGA
>JBCBLJ010000525.1:0-6005 GCA_038520195.1 Planctomycetota bacterium | reverse complement strand
TTGCGAAACATCTTGAGCATGCGATGGGTGACCAGAAAGCCGCCCGCGATGTTAATGGTGGCGACGAAAATCGCCACGGCGCCGAGCCACGCCGCGGGCGGCTTTCTGGTCACCCATCGCATGCTCAAGATGTTTCGCAAATAGGATTCGATAGACGTGCAAACGGAAACAGCAACTGCGGACGATCTGGGCGACGTTTCGATCGACGATATCGGGTTGATCGATCCGGGTGAGACGATCCCGACCGGCGGAGCCGAAGATGCGCTACCGATCGTCGAAGCGGCCACGGAGTTCCTTCCGCTCAATGAATCGCTCGCGACGGTCGCGTTCATCGTCGCCGGGGTCCTCTTCATCCTCAGCCTCGCCGGGCTTTCGACCCAGACGACCGCGCGCAGGGGAAATTTGTTGGGGATCACCGGCATGCTGCTCGCAATCGGGGCGACGATTTTCGGCGCCATGTCGGGCGGCTACGGGATGATGACCATCGGGATCCTACCTGCCGTCGCGATCGGAGCCGTTCTTGCGGCACGAGTGCCCATGACGGGCATGCCGGAGTTGGTCGCAATGCTGCACAGTTTCGTGGGTTTGGCAGCGGTCCTGGTCGGGATCTCAAGCCACCTCGCGCCGGGCATCGCCGTGCCCGAGGGTGAGATGCTGATTCATGAGATCGAGATCTTTGTCGGGGTCTTCATCGGCGCGATCACGTTTACGGGCTCCATCGTTGCATTCCTGAAACTCCGGGGCTCCCTTTCCGGAAAACCGCTCATTCTGCCCGCTCGACACGGGCTTAACGTCGCTGCGCTGGTGATCTGCGCGCTGCTGGGAATTTGGTTTTGCAGTGTCGCCACGTCCGCCGGCATGATCCCGCTTTTGTTGATGACGCTGATCGCTTCGCTGATTGGCGTCCACCTTGTCATGGCGATCGGCGGTGCCGACATGCCGGTGGTGGTGTCCATGCTCAATTCGTATTCCGGCTGGGCGGCTTCGGCAGCCGGTTTCATGCTCAAGAATCACCTGCTGATCGTGACCGGCGCTTTGGTGGGCAGCAGTGGCGCGATCTTGTCCTACATCATGTGTGCCGCGATGAACCGAAGTTTCATCAGCGTCATTCTGGGCGGTTTTGGCGGTGACAGTGGCGGTCCGGCCGCAGAAGTCGAGGGGACGGTGACGGAGTTTAGCGTCGATGATACGGTCGACATGCTCCGCGACGCCGAAAGCATCATCATCGTGCCGGGTTACGGGATGGCGGTCGCGCAAGCACAACATTCGCTCGCCGAAGTCGTCCGCAACCTCTTGCACCGTGGCAAGGAAGTTCGCTTTGCGATTCACCCCGTTGCCGGACGATTGCCCGGCCACATGAATGTTCTGCTCGCCGAGGCGAACGTTCCCTACGACATCGTCTTGGAGATGGATGAGATCAACGAAGACATGTCGGACACCGACGCGATCCTCGTCATCGGCGCCAATGACATCGTGAACCCCGCCGCGCTTGATGACCCCAACAGCCCGATCGCTGGCATGCCGGTGATCGAAGTTTGGACGGCCAAGACCTGCGTCGTGATGAAACGTGGCATGGCTGCCGGCTACGCTGGCGTCGGCAACCCACTGTTCTTCAAGGATAACACCTTCATGCTCTTCGGCGACGCCAAACAAAACGTCGACGCCATCTTGCGGGCGCTTCAGGATTGAGAATGGAGTCTCCGTCGGACCACCAGCGTTTACTGGAACCTTTATTGGCCGAGACGTTGAAAGCCTAGACTTGAACGCCGAGTAGCACCGAACATACGGCGTCGAATGGAATCCGGCGGTTTGGTTGACCGTTCGGTGAGGCTATTCCTTCCAGGTACCCGTCAGTTTTCCGTCAGCGCTGCTCCAGACTTTGATTTGACCGGATTGGCCGCCGGTCAGTAGGCGGGCTCCGTCGCTCGTCGCTCCGAGGGTGAACAGGAACTCGCCGGCAACCGCGCGGCGAAGCATCTGCCCATTGTCAACGTTGTATATCCGCACGTCGCCATTCGCACAGGTTACCGCGACTTCGGGTTTGTCCTTCAGGAATTTGATCGCCGTCAGTTCATCAGGGATGCCACCAATCGTTCGTCGCTGCTGAGACGTCATCGCGTCCCAGACTTTGATCGTCTTGTCGGCACTGGCGCTCGCGATCACCCGTCCGTCAAGTTTCCATGCGAGCGACATCACGTGGTGCGTGTGTCCGTCCAATGCGCCGAGCACGGTTTTCGATTGCACATCCACCAATCGGATGGTCTTGTCTGATGAACCCGTCGCCAGCTTGCGTCCGTCCGGTGAAAACTGAATCGCCAAGACGGTATCACTATGAAGCGATTCAAACTTGCGCAGCACGCTTCCATCAGCCAACGAAACGATGAGTACCAATCCACTGCGGCTCGGTTCGCCACTGCCGATCGCGAGTGTCAGGCCATCGGGCCGGAAGTCGAGCGCGGTGACTCGGTCTGGAATGACCGATCCGTCCAGTCCTCCGATCGTTCTCTCGAGCGTCCACCGATGTGTGAGCGCCAGTTGGTACGGGGTGGAAGCGTTCTCCAAGGCGATCAACCCCGAATCGGTATCGATCAGCTTGATCAAATGGCCTCCCGGCGAGATCGAGTATCGCGCCGTTGCGCGTCCTGAGTCTGCATCGAACGTTCTCAGCGATTGATCTTCGTACGCTAGGAAGACGTACTTTCCCGTTGAATCGAAGGTCGCGGCCGTGATCGGTTGGGAACTCTGCCGCGACGCAGCGTTCACAACGTGTTGTTTCACCACCCCCAGGCGACTGACTTGTTTGCGGATGGTCTCTTCGTGACTGGG
This sequence comes from Planctomycetota bacterium, assembly GCA_038520195.1. Taxonomy (GTDB): domain Bacteria; phylum Planctomycetota; class Planctomycetia; order Pirellulales; family Pirellulaceae; genus Stieleria. The sequence goes on along the minus strand of JBCBLJ010000525.1, from coordinate 3,179 downwards.
TACTTGGGCAGCTGCTCGGTCACGGGTTGCCGTCGAGGTGACCAATGCTTGCTCGCGTTTATCGACCTCTGTCTTGCGTTTCCGTGCCTCTGCGTCTGCCGCATCGCGGGCCTTTCTCTGTGCTTCCAAGGCTTTGGACTCTCGCTCGACTTCCGCCGTCGAATCCGCCACCGTTTTCTTGGCCGACGCGACCTTCGCGTTCAGTTCGTCGACACGCTTTTTCTCGTTGGTGGCCGCCAGCTTGGCGTTTTCCGCCTCGGCGGTCGCTTGCGTTAACCTCGCATTTGCATCCGCGAGGGCCTTCATCGCGTCGGCGACGGCCCGCTCAGCGGTGTTCGCGGCCTCCGCCGCGACGGCGGCATTCTTCTCGGCCGGCGCGACGGCGGCATTCAATTCCTGCCATTTATTGGTCGTCGCCGCCAGCAACGTTGTGGACGAGTCGGCTTCGGCTTTCGCAGCTTCAATTCTTTTCTTAGCGAGGTCGATCCTTGCTTCCGTTGCGGTGACGACGCCCGTCGCATCATTTACTTTCTTCGTTTGCTCCTGCAGCGCTTGAATCGCTTTATCCCGGGTCTCGGTCACCTTCTTGAGAGCGGCCTCCTCTTTTTCGAGTGTCTTTTTGATCCCATCACGCTGCGACTCCAGATGCGTCAGCCACGACGCCTCACGAGCCGAATCGCGTTGCGCTCGAGCATGTTTGAGATTCGTCATCGGATCACCAACGAACGTCCGAAGCAACTTTCCGTCGGTCAGATTCCAGAGTCGAGCGACGCCGTCGATGCCCGCGCTCAACAGTTGTGGGGCCGTCTTGTGAGCCGCTACGGATCGAATCGCTGCCCCGTGCTCGAGCGTGCGGACCAACGCCGCCGTCTGTAAGTCCACCAAAACGACTTTGCCGCCACGTGTCGCGATCGCGACCGACGGTGAGGGCTGCCGCACCACCTCAAGCCGGTTCACGTCCGAGAGAGCATTGACGGCTCCGTGATCGACTTCCGCAAAATCCTGCAACCACTTCACGCTGCCGGAAACCGTTCGAACCACGATCGTGTTGGCGTCGACACTCGCGAATTCGACGGGGGCGTCCGCTAAGTCGATGCTCCCGACGGTTGCCGCGTCGGCGACTTGGAGCACGGTGACGCGGCCGTCCTCGAAACCGAGAACCACCCTATCCGGTGTGGCCCAATTGACCGCGGTGACTCGCGCAACAGCGGTTAGCAGCACGCGACGTTTCACATCCTCCTCGACGGACCAAACCTCAACATCGCCGATCGCATTGACCAAAACCGCTTCCTTTCCATCGGGCCTCAGTGCCAGTGGACCCGAGGCAATCGCCAGCCAATGTCGCTGGACCCGATTGGCGAGGTTCTCTTTCCTCCAAATGCGAACGGTACGAAACCCGCCGGTCGCAATGCGGTCGCCGTTGGGTGAGAAAGCGATCGCCTGCACAAAGTCGTAGTCCGCGACACCGGGGTAAGGGAGACTTTGGTCCGCAAGTCTCTGCATGACTTCGCCGGTCGCGGCATTTGAAACATGGACACGATTGGCGTGACCGATCGCGACTGTCGCATCGTCCGGGGAAATTGCGAGCGTGTACGAACTGCGAATCGTCTCAGGGATCGCTTGCCAGCCGAATTGCTCTTGGTCACGTTCATCGATCACTGCTCCTTGCTCGATCCAAAGCTTCAGTCGATCGAGTTCGTCGGCCTTTAGTCGCTCCGCCCCCACCGAATTATCGTCAGGCGGCATGATGTCGTTTTCGTCAGTCACGCGAACGTAGATCAGACTCTCTGCAGACTGACTCTGGTCGAAGAGCTTGCCTGAATCGCCGCCCCGCTTCAAAGCATCGGGGGTCTCAAGCGACAAACCGCCCTCGGCTTGCCCCTCACGATGGCAGGCGACACAGTTTCGTTTCAACACTGGCGCAATGTCGCGCCAATAACTCACCGGTTCCGCCGCAACTGTTTCCGCTGATTCCGCAACAGCGCCGAGGATAAACAGCGCGACGGCAAGATGTAAAATGCAACGCATCGTCAATCGATGGGTAGAGGGAAGACGACCGAGTTATCGGTTGGTGGGGTGGGTGTGCATTCCGAGTCTCCTGGCACCGGCCTCAACAGTGCGGCACGAGAAACGCTATTCTATTTTTCCTTCACATTAACCTGGATCAGCGGTGTAGCGACAAAGATCGTGAAGTCCCGTGGGGCCGTTTGCTTTTTGATCGCCTCGACCCGTTTTTTCGTTTCAGCGATCACTTTGTCCAATTCAGCATGATCCGATGCCTGCGATGGATCGGCACGCAGTTTCTTGAGCTTTTCGAGGTACTCTGTCTCGCGAGCCAGCGTCTGAGGATTGACGGCGAACTTGACCTTGGTCTCTGCTTGCGACCAAAACGTAAATCGTCCCGGCTGCGTACCGGCGGTCACATCGATAGTCCACTGCGCCTCAGTCTTGTCGCCGCCCACGTTGAGGTCTCCCGCTTTGACACCCGGCGGCAGGTCTCGGGCGCGAAAAATCGTGTTGTTTTTCGTTCCGTCGTGTCGCGTGAGTTTCAGCGGCACCGTCAGCTTGTTCCCTTTGACGACTTCGAAGACTTGATCGTTCACCGGGGCCACCGACACAGGCATCACATCCAGTTGCGTCGTTTGAATGGATAGCTGATCAATGACGCGGGTTCGAATGACGGGCTCTTGTGCGTCTCGCTGCCACAAAACGGCGGCGGGTATTGCGACGACCTCGCCCCGTGCGTCACCCTTGGAAAAGGAACCAACCACCTCGATGGCTTGGTTCATTGGCGGCGCATCGCTCGCCGAAGAGAGAACGATGTCGGTTTGATTCCTGCCTGCTCGTATCACTCCGGCGCGACATGCGACCGCTTTCGGAAGCTTCGCGACCGACACGTTGATGGGCCCTGAGAATCCTCGGCGAATCGCAAGGACACGAATCACGGCCGTGCCGCCACGTTGCAGGTGAATGCCGGAAGGTCGGGAAACGTTCGCGTCTCGGTGAGGATAGACGTGGTAAGCGACCAAGATCGGTTCCTTGGCTGCATCGCCGACACTCAGCACATAGCGTTGCCGCGAGGAAAGAAACTCGCCGGTGTCCTGAAACTTGCGGCGTTCTGGAGAAGAAGCTGGCAAATGGCTCCGCTTTTTTGCTGCAACTGCCCGCGGGACGCAGCT
>JBCBLJ010000469.1:0-6602 GCA_038520195.1 Planctomycetota bacterium | reverse complement strand
GCCCGGACTCAACGTGCCGGGCCTTTCCAACCCGCGGCTTGGTGGCGGTAATCTCGCCGCATGTCGGTCGAGGGCTGAGTCGGGTCGTCTTGGTCGATCCCCGCGCCGCGACCAAAGCCTGCGCCCAGATCACCTCCGACGAGATTACCGCCACCAAGCCGCGGGTTGGAAAGGCCCGGCACGTTGAGTCCGGGCGAAGCTGGCAAACCCTGCGGCGACCTTCGTCCATTGGCATCGCTGCCACGCGGAACGCCCGGTCCCGTGTTCTCATCGGGGAACTGCAAATTCAGCGTCGGCGAACTCGGTGGCTGCGCCGCTGCGGAAGCACCTGACAGCGTCACCGCCAATGCAGCGAGCACCGTCGTCAGCGTACTGATCTTCTTTGCCGTGAACATGAACTTTCCTTTCAAACGCTTCACCATAGGGTCACTGCGGACAGAAGCTCTTTCGGAGATGTTTGTCCCTCTAGTATTTTCTCTAGACCGTCGTCGCTCAAGGCGCGCATCCCGTTGGTCTTTCCAGCCTGAATCAGAGCCGTCTCGTCGGCGCCATTGGCGACCAACGATGAGAGGCTTTGGTCCATCGACAACAGTTCGAAAAGTCCCAGCCGCCCGATGTAGCCACGATTCGCACAGAAATGGCACCCACCGGCGTCATAGACAGTTTCGCCGGAACGGTCAGGGACGCCCAATGCGATCGCCTCCGCTTCGGTCAGCGGTCTGGGCTGACGACACTTTGAACACAAACGTCGTACGAGTCGTTGGGCGACCGCGAGCCTTAGTGTGGCGGCGATCAAGAATCGATCCACCCCCATGTCGACCAACCGTGTGACGGCGCTCGCGGCGTTGTTGGTGTGAATCGTGCTTAACACAAGGTGCCCCGTCAACGAGGCCTTGATCGCAACATCTGCCGTTTCGGCGTCACGGATCTCACCGATCATCACGATATCGGGGTCATGCCTCAACACGCTACGAAGCGCCTTGGAGAAACTTACTTTGTCCGCCGAATCCACTTCTACCTGGCCGACCCGCTCCATCTCATACTCAATCGGATCCTCGATCGTGATGACGTTGAAGGCACCCTCGGAGACCAGTCGTCGAAGTCCCGCATACAAGGTCGTTGACTTCCCACTCCCGGTTGGCCCGGTGATGAGTACCATGCCATGGGGACGGCTGATCGCGTGCGCAAATCGACCCAAGTCCTGACCGCACATTCCCAACCGCTCGAGCGTCAGACTCTCCGTTTGTGCGGCGAGGAAACGCAGTGTCATGCGTTCGCCGTGTCGCGTTGGTAAAGACGCAACGCGAATATCGATGTGCTTGCCGTCATTTCCTTCGCGGCGGAATCGGCCGTCCTGGGGCGCGCGGCGCTCCGCGATATCCATGCCGGAGAGTACTTTAAAGCGACTCACCATCGCGTTGTGCATCGACCTCGGGATCGGGCGATAGTCGTGCAAGTCGCCGTCGACGCGGATTCGTACCAGCGTCTCCGTCTCCGAAGGGTCGATGTGCAAATCACTGGCTTGTTGCATCATCGCGGCAGAAAGCAACTCATCGCAGAGCGAAACCGCGGAATCGGATTCCTCCGCGCCCGGAACACGCGACGAAGCTTCCTCCCGCATCGAGTAAAGCCGTGCAAGCGTCTCCTTGAGCGAGACCGGCTCCGCCACGTACGTCTTCAGCGGTAACTTCAAGTGCTTTTTCAGCGCCGTGGCGCACCCGGCGTCGATCGGCTTGGAGTGTGCCACGCAAACGTGGTCATCAACCATCGCAAAAGCGAGAACCTGTCGACGCAGTGCTAACGTCGACGGCACACGCATCGCCCACGCGGGATCCACCTTAACCTCCGAAAGATCGAGGAGTTCCGTCGCGGACGCGGCGCCGCCGTTTGCAATGTTGTTTTCTGGGACCATAGGAATCTAACTCACTCTCGCGGCGATTCTCTGACGGGGCCCGCCACGCCGTATCTTATCTGCTCGCTCCTTCATGATGTCCGCATTTCGGCTCAAACGCGATGCGGTGGCTTCCGTTAAATAACCTTCATTCCAGAGCCGCGCAAGGTCGTGCTCCATCGTCTTCATGCCCAGTGCACCGCCGGCTTCCATCGCGGAGACGATCTGGCTGCTTTTCGCCGAGGCGATCAAGTTCGCGACGGCGTCGGTGTTCTTCAAAACCTCCGACGCAACGACTCGGCGTCTTGATTCAATCCCGTGAGCCAAAGTCTTGTTGGTAATCTTGGGCCCATCGGCGATGACCAGCTGTTGAGCAATGATCCAACGCATCACTAACGCGAGTTGCTGACGCACACCCGGTTGCTCGTCGGCGGGAAACACAGATACCAAGCGTTCGATCGTTCCGATGCAACTACCCGCGTGCACCGTAGTGAAAACAAGGTGTCCCGTTTCGGCCGCCGTGATTGCGGTTCGAATCGTATTAAGATCACGAATCTCACCGACCAAGATCACATCTGGATCCTGCCGCATCGCCGACACGAGTGCGTCGTTAAAGGTACTCGCATCCGTCCCGATCTGACGCTGATTCACCAAAGCCTTTCTTGGAGGGTGAAGGTATTCGATCGGATCTTCGATGGTGATGATGTGCGTGCGTCGCGTTTGGTTAATTCGATCTAGAAATGCGGCCAGAGTCGTGCTCTTCCCGCTTCCGGTCGGGCCGGAAACCACAACAAGGCCGTGCGTGTCTTCACAGACCTCATAAAGCTGTTCGCTTAGCCCCAGATCCGCGAGCGAATGAAGCTTGTCCTCCAGACGACGCAGAGCGACCGAAAACGCGTTCTGACGTCGGTAGATATTGAATCGGAAACGGACTCCCGAGGCGGAAGAAACCGCGCCGTCGAGCGCTCCGGTCGCCTCATAGTTCAGCAGATTCGTGCCATCAGCAAGATGGCTGACCAAACCGTTCAGCCATTCAACCGTTAGCGACTCGGCGTCCTCAAGCGGAAAGACCTGTCCATTGACCCGCATCATCGGAGGAATCCCTGCCGAGAGGTGAAGGTCGGATGCACCGGCCTCAACGGAGCGATCGAGCAACTGCTCAAGGTCCGCGGCGCATCGATCGCTGCGGCAAGGCTTTATCGAGGGTGCTGAGAATCTAAGTGCCACGACAGGTTCGAATCGGCGAATCGAATTACCGTTGCTCGATCGTCTGTCCGCCAGACCGAGCTCAACCGTTGGTGCTGAACGCTGGCTAGTGGCCACCCGCTCGGCCTTGCCGATGGAAAGTGGCTGTTGCTTGCTGGTCGCGACGAACGGCCGAGGAACAAAGTTCCTTGGCGGCGCGATCGCAGCGACGCTCCCACACATTGTATCGGGTTAATCTATTCCGATTCTGACGATAAATCCGGAAAAAGCGCTTGGAACCTTGCAATCGGCAATCGTTTGCCAGACGAGCCTCGTCCAAATTCCCTCCCATCGCAGCTCAAAATCAGCAAAAAATGAGACACGCGGGGGCCCCGAAGCGGGGCTTGTCGGCACCGAAGCACCACCCCGCCGATCCATCGGATTCATTCGGCTTCCGCCAAGACTAACTCAACGGCGCAGCAACGGTTTCTCTACCCACGTCCTATCCTGCCGCTCGAAGCTCAAGCCCCAACTCCGACTTGATCTGCTTCACCCAACCTTGAACCCGATCATCGGTCAGTTCCGGTTCGGTATCCTCGTCGATCACAAGTCCCAAAAACGTCTCATCGTCGACTAAGCCGCGCGAGGCGATGAAGTCATATCCTTCGGTGGACCACATCCCTATGAGCTTCGGCCGCTCTTTCCCAAGCGACTCCCAAAGGATCCCCAAACCATCGACAAACGTATCGGCGTAATTCACACAGTCTCCGAGACCAAACAAACCGAAACATTTGCCCGTCAGATCTTGATCCGCCAATTCTTCCAGCTTGTCCTCCCAACTGCACTGAATCTCGCCGAAATTCCAGGTCGAGACTCCGAGCAGGACCACATCCGGTTCGACCAACTCCGAGACCTCGCAATCATCGATGTCCTTGGCGGTAACCTCCAGTGGCCGCAATAGCTCACAGATCATTTCCGCGATCCGCTGGGTATTACCCGCATCGGAACCAAAAAAAACGCCAATTCTTCCAATGGACTGATTTTCGCCCAACACTGAACTCTCCCGTTACCGTATGGGTGCCACCAAAACAGGTGACCGTGAGCCTTGACAACGGACGACTTGAGAGGCCAAAGGTCGCTCAATGACAAATGCAAAAAGAGCGAACTGACGTCTCAAAATTTCCAGCCGTTGCAAGTCGACTTCCCGACGCGAGCAATCGCGTCACGCTTGGTCTGGCTGGATTCGGAAATTGGCTGGACCGATGCAAAATGATAATCAAAAACACGCCGTCGCAGGCAAGGGAGATTCCGAGCCAACGCATACGGCGGTCAGCGTTTCGTCGTTTCGTCGCGAGCACGACCGGATCGCGTGACGATTCTGGGATGATAACGCCCCAACTCAAATGCCTCTGCGTCAAAGAGTTGATCGATCTGATCTTTGACGGGTTCTTTTGAGATCTCTTTCGCACAGTCGGGGCAGAGCAACTTGAGTTCAACACCCTTCACGCGAATCACACCGCTGTCTTCGTCCGGCGTCTCGCCGCTGAGCGGGCAAACACCTTGAACGTACTGTTTGGTACGAAGCAATTGATGATTCGCCCAAGCTTCGAATGCTTTTGGTGTCGCCCGATAGCGTTCCAGTGCCTCCCGCGAACTGAAATACAGGTGGCCTCGTTTGTAAGGCACCCTTTGGTCGGCTGAGACGATCAGCTTGGGTTGGACGAAACACGTGACGTCTTTCAACACCTCGCTCTTCACCGGCGGCAAACGACCATCGTCGTCACCGAGGGCGGCTCCAACCATTAAGCCGACGATCGATAAACATCGAATCATGGTGCTAACCATCTCCCGCTCCTCTCTTCAATAGGTTTGCTCTGCAGTCACTCAAGAGGTCTTTTTGATGAGCGCGAATTTGCCGGTCTTGAATCCCTTCGCACCAAACACCGCCTCGATTTGCTTGTCACCGTCAAGCATTGCGACTTTCGCCTTGTGCTCTTCGCTCGAAAACTGAACGAGCACGCCGCCGATCTTCAAATCCGGAGAAGACTTGCCGACCGCTCCACCGCTCAATGGGCAAGCAGCCTGTTTGAATTGACCGGTTTGAACCAGTTGGTGGTTCGCTTTGGCTTCGTACTTCTCAGGGGTCTTCGTCATTCGCTTCACGCACGACGAACAGCAGACGTAGAGCTTCGCACCCTTGTAATCCATCACTTTTTTGCCCTTCACGTCTCGCTTGGGCATGATGAAGCATTTCAGGCCATCAAGCGGATCCTTTTCGGAGTCTTCTGCCACGCAAAAGGACGGCGTCAAGGCGGTGACGACACAGAGGCCGAGGACGATGAGAAGTCGATTCATGGTTTTCTCCGCGGAATTCAACGGTTTTACGCGGCCGAAGACCCGACCGCTGTTGTTGAGAACGATTCTCAGGAAGTTCTGCTCTTCAGTCAACTACGAATGTTCGTTTCATCCAGATTTCCGCCATCGAGTCCCTGGTTCGGCGACCGTTGGCAAGCGGCGACCGATTGAAAGTGATCGATTTGGGAGTGTGCCAGCCCCATCAACAAGAAAACCTTCGCCACCTCCATCCCGATGTAGATCAGGTGATACGGCGCCGAGGGCACCTGGTCTCCGCTGATGATGGATGCCGTTCGCTGATCGAGTTTCGTGTAGAGCAAGGTCGTTTGCAGAGCCAATAAAACAAGGACGGCGATCAAAAACGCTCGCAAGTGTTTTGGCTCCGAACGCGCCGCGCAAAACGTCGCAATGGAAATCACTGATGCGAACGCCAGTTCGATCCCATTGAGCGCGTGGAAGACCAGATAGCCGATTTCCAGCGCCACCGGCGTCGTCAATGACGGCGTCTGAAACTTGAGCGGCGCCTCCATGAAGCTGATCGCAAGAACAAAGCCGATCCAAACGACCGTCAAGACGAAGACACGGTCGCGAGCGGAATCGATCCAGCGGCTACTCATCAACGATCAACCCGATTTAGGACAGGCACTGGAGACTACCCAAAATGCCGTTGCGCAGCACTTTTCACCTATTCGTCGATGCGGCGAACCCTCGAAGCAACCGAGTGAGCGTGGTTCCTCGATTCGCGAAGCCGACAGGCCGAAAGCAGCGGGACGTGGTGAGGCCCCTCGGTGACAAGAGTGATTCATCTCGATCAACCGACGGGGCAAGTCCTCTCCGACAAACGCTTGTCTGAACTCCCGCCACTTGTGATCTACACTCAATGGAATTACCCCTTTCACCTCGAAAGCGTCGGGGGCTTTGCAACGAAGGCCCAGTGCCCGTTGGCTTGCGGCTTCTTTGCGTCGCTCCCGATCGCTGGTTTTAGGATGTGGTGGACGCGTCGCAAAGCGGGCGAGTCCGGATTTCCGAATCGGGTCGATGCCGTTCGTCCTCGGTGGTGAGTCGATTCGTCGTCGTGGTCGGCGTTGCCTTGCCGATGGTTGGCCTCTCGATTCTGCTTATCTGTATGCAAAAACCTTCTCGGCGACCGACTTGAAAGCGACGGCCGCTG
>JBCBLJ010000084.1:0-16300 GCA_038520195.1 Planctomycetota bacterium | reverse complement strand
GTGTTCAACAATCTGATCGGCCTCGACGACAATCGCTTTGAGACGCTCGCCAATGAAGGCGATGGAATTCGACTTGACGGCGGAGCAAGCCTGAATCTGATCGGCGATTCCAGTTTCTCGAACGTCATCTCGGGCAACCTTGGGGCCGGCATCTTTCACGCGGAGGGCTCCTCAGCCAATCTTGTCTCCGGAAACATCATTGGACTTGATGGGCTTACGGGTTTGCAAAAGCGTCCGAACGGGGCGTCGGGAGTTGTGTTCCAAGACTCCCCGAACAACACGGTGACTGACAACACGATTAGCGGAAACAACGGTAGCGGAGTACTCGTCGTTGGAGCTTCCGCGTCCGGCAACCTTTTCGAAGGAAATCAATTCGGGACCGATCCAACTGGTGTCGCAAACGTTGGAAACGAGGGCCCTGGTCTAATCCTCCGCAACGCTTCCGGCAACACCATCGGTGGCGGCGAAGGCGAAGGGAATCTGTTCGCCGGGAACAACGGTGAGGGCGTCTTGATCGTTGGCGGAACGGGTGGAAACCGAGTTCAGGGCAACCTGTTTGGGGTAAGTCTCGCCTTGCAACCGATCAGCAATGTGGGCCCAGCGATTCGAGTCACTGATTCACCGCGAAACCAGATTGGAGGGCTCCGATCGACGACAGGAAATCAGGTTCTATCGGGGAGTGGAGTCCTGATCGAAGGCAATGGCTCGACGTTGAACGAAGTAGTGGGCAACAGTCTCGGGTCTTTCAATGACGGCAGCGTTGTTAATGGGCATCTCTCGCGATTCGGAGTTCAGGTCGATCAAGCGCCGGGTAATGTGATTGGTGGAATTGACGGAGGGCAAGCAAATCATATTGGCAACGTGCTTGGGCCAGCGATACTCATCACTGGTGCTTCCGCCATCGGCAACGACGTTCTTGGAAACCAGCTTGGCGTCAATGAGGATTCCACGCCAACTTTGGGACTCGCACCGTCGACTGGAGTATTGATCACCGACGGATCGAGTGACAACCTTGTCGGTGGCGTCGAGCCGGGTGAAGCCAACGTGATTGGGTTCATCGACGGAGTCGGCGTGCGTGTTGAATCGGGGACCGGCAATCGCCTTCAGCGGAACACCATCTTTGCCACCGAAAGACTGCCAATCGACATCGGCCCGATAGGTCTCAATGAGAACGACCCGCTTGATGTCGATCCGGGTGCGAATGGACTGCAAAACGCACCAGTCATCACATCGGTCATGGTCAACGCTGGGACGATGACGGTGACTGGGATTTTGGAAGCTGCGGCAGACGAAACCTTCGACATCGAATTATTCGGCAATGCTGATTTCCTGACCTATGCCGGGGAACGATTTCTCGGAGCAAGGACGATTAGCACCGACGATGCTGGATTCGGGACATTCAGTATCACCTCAAACTTGGTCTTCCCCATCGTGACCGCGACGGCAACGGACTCCAGTGGCAATACTTCGGAGTTTTTTACATCCTCCTTAATCGTCAACCAAACCGACGATCGGCCAGACGCAGACCCGACCGACGGAACCGCCGATGTTGACCTCATCACGCCGGGCGAGCAGATTACGCTGCGGTCTGCCCTTGAAGAGGCGTCGCGACGATTCGGCGAAGACGCCATTACGTTCAGTCTTCCGGTCGAAGGGGATGAGCCTCCGGTTATAGAGATTGAGTCAGCGCTTCCGACCATTCAAGAAGCGTTGCTGATCGATGGAGCAAGCCAGCCCGGCGCCAAACGCGTGATCTTTAACGGCGGACAGGCTTCGTTTTCCGGACTCGTGATCGATGATGGCGAAGGTTCTTTTGAGGTCGGTCTCTCGAATCTCACGGTTCAGGAGTTCCAAAACGGTGTCTCTGTTCTCGCGACACGTGCGGGAGTGATCCTCAGCGAGATCGAGCTGTCGGACAATCTCGCAAACGGAATTCGATCCTCAGGAAGCATCGAATTGTTCGGCGACAACCATTTCCTTCGCAATGGAGCGTCGGGGATCGAAACGGTGGGTGGTGCGGGTGTTTTTGGTGGTTCAATCACGGTTAGCAACAACGACGCGTTTGGGCTTCGGCTGAGTGGAGACGCTTTCCTTTCGAGTGTCACCGCAGAAGGAAACGAACGGGACGGCATTCGGTCTACCGCCGAGAAGCTCGAGCTGTTTGGCGAAAACAAGATTCGCAACAATGGAGCGGACGGGATCGATGCGCAGTTGGCTGTCGTTTCGATTGAGAGTGTTGATGCGATCAATAATGTCGGAACGGGAATTTCAGCCAGCCAGATCGTTTTGTTTCAAAATGACAATCGATTTCGAGTGGAAGACAACGGTCGATTTGGTGTCGAACTTAACGTTCTGAACCTCACCAACGGGGGGTTCTTCATCGACAGCGACAATCCGCGACTGATACAGATTAATGACAACGCTAGCGGGATCATCCAAGAGTTTGGCGAAGCGCCGATTGTGCTGATCGATGCCACGGTCAGCCGAAATCGCGGTGACGGCATCCTTTCATCTGGACCGGTTCGTCTATTTGGTGATCAAACCGAAGTCTCATTGAATGCAGGTGATGGGGTTCGCAGCAGTGGCGAGGTCACCATCAGCGGCGAGACCTTGGTCCATCGAAACGAAGGCGACGGAGTCGAAGCCACTGAGGTGATCATTTCATCGAGGGTCGAGGTGACGCAAAACGATGGTGCAGGCATTCGCGCCGGTGACGGCGGATTAACCGCTCTTGAAGCGGGAACGCTCATCACGGAAGCCAACCAGTTCGGCGTCAACTCGACAGGTGGTGTCACGCTGAAGAATGCGATCGTTAACTTCAATCGTGGTGATGGAATTCGAACCTCCGGTGATGCGGATGTCTCCATCACTGGTGAAGAGAGCTTCATTCTTGAAAACGGGTTCGAGATCGGCGGACACGGCATCGCCTCGTCGGGGGATGTTCAGCTCGAGAATACCACGGTGACCAACAATGATCGGTTAGGGGTCATCACCACGGCGGTTCTGGCCATGAATGGCGGTGCAATCTGCGGGAATGGCGACGGGCGTGAAGCGTCATTCGCTGACGTGACACTGATCAACGATTCGGTGATTTGCTCGTTGACCGTCAACAACGCCGACGATGGCGGTTTCGGAAGTCTTCGCAACGCCGTGCTCAGCCTGAATCGTCCAGAGACACTTGGCGGATCGATCCAGTTTGATCCCGAGGCGTTCGGATCCGAGCCGGTGACGATCAATCTGAGAAGTGAATTGCGTTTATTGGGTTCGGGTTCAATCAACGGATTGGGTTCGAATCAACTCACACTCGACGGGAACGGCCTCACTCGACTCTTCTCCTTTGGCGAGCAAGGTGGCGACACGAGCGCGGTCAGCTTGACCGGGATGACGTTACGCAACGGAAATGCCAACGGCGGAGACGGAGGAGCGATCTTGGCGGAGGACACTTTCCTGAGACTTGACGATGTGACGATTGCTGATAGCGAAGCGGAGCTCGGCGGTGCGATTGCCCTGTTTGAAGCATCCGATGGCTTCGGCTACGGCGGTGGCAGCGGATCCCCGGAGCTTGAGATCACCGACTCGCGTTTTGTAAGAAATCAAGCCGCGCGTGGTGGCGCTATCTTTACAGATACGGCGATCAGTCTTGAACGAAGCACGCTCGATAGCAACACGGCTTCCGGTGATGGCGGCGCGATCTCGGTTGCGGGCACAGATTTCTTTCTAATGCGAGTCCGAGAATCCACCTTGTTCAATAATCGCGCCGGCGGGAACGGTGGAGCGATGCACTTGAGCAACGCTCAGACAGACTCCATCATCGATAACTCGACCTTCAGCGGGAATCGCGCCGACAACTCGGGCGGAGCCATCTTTCACGAAGACTCTGGCGGAGAACCACGGTACCTCCACGTCACGATCACCGAGAATATTGCCGACGCCGATGGTGATGGTTCCGGCGTTGGCGGAGGATTCGCGAACGACGGCTTCGCCGATGTTGAATTGAGCTTTAGCATCATCGCCGGAAACACGAAGGGACTTGGCGGGAGTCCCGACGACTTGGTAGGCCCGCTTTCGCTGAACAGCGGCGTCAACCTTGTCGGCGACGAGCCATTGCTAGGGCCATTAGCCGATAACGGGGGGCCGACACTCACACACGCCTTGTTGGAGGGAAGCCCCGCGATCGACGCGGCACAGAACAGCGTGATCCTTTTTGATCAGCGGCGTCAGCCGCGTGAGGATTTTGGTGGTATCGATTTGGGAGCGTATGAACGGGTGTTCGACTTCGGCGACGCGCCGTTAGGGTTTCCGGTTTCCATTTTTGAAGATGGTGCACGACATCTCGTTAGCAGTCTGACGCTCGGACCCCGTGTCGACGCAGAGACCGACGGGATTCCAAACGCGGACGCGGCGGCAGACGACCGACAGTTTACCGACGATGAAGAGGGTGTCCGATTTCGACCGGCAGGCACCGGTTTTGCCTCGATCGTGGAAGTGACCGCCTCCGGCGACGGGTTTCTCGACGCCTGGATCGATTTCAATCTAAATCAGAGTTGGGACGACCCCGGAGAACAGATCTTTGTCAGTGCTCCCGTCACACAGGGCCTGAACCGATTGGTATTTGACATTCCCAACATGAAGGAACTGCTCAACGTCGAGACACTTCCCGAGTCAATCCTGACGACCGCACGATTCCGAATCTCGTCCGAGGGAGGGCTCTCGCCTCGTGGGCCAGCGAACGACGGTGAAGTTGAAGATCATTCGATCCGAATCTCAGATGTTGTCCTCTCTGAGGACCAAACGTTCGTCGACTCCGTTTTGGCACGCGCCCAGACCATTTACGATCCAGACGTTGCCGTTGGATATGTCTATGACGTCAGTAGCGGGCCGCTCTTTGCGACCCTGGAAATACTGCCAGGCTTTGGCGACGATCGGTTCACGCTCGGAATCGATGACGGCGCGGGGGACTTTGTCGACGTTTTGGATTTCGTGGCGGGCGAGCTAATCGATTTTGAATTCGATCCTCGGCTCCAGGCCGCGGGCGGTCTCGATCGATTCCGAATCACTGGCATCGAGCTTGACGCAAACGTCGATCCAGCCGATCCGCTCGGATTTCCAACCGTGCTGAGTTTTGTGGATGACGGGACGGTCACGTTCACGCAAGTCCCGATCACGGAGTTTGTCGGATTCGAACTGTCCTCGGATCAAGACGAACTGAGCGTTTCCGATGACGGGTTCGTGAGCCTCGAGGGAAGTGTGCTTGGCGGCGCCGGTGAAATCACCTTCGAGTCTTCGATCGGGCAGATTGAATCCATCGCGGCGGGGCGTTGGCGTTGGACGTTTCAGTCGGTGCCACAAGTCGATGACTCTCAAACGGTCACCGTCATCGCGACTGATGACGGCGGTAGCCAAGCGACAACCACATTTGCGTTACGCGATCTTGCCGGCATCGAGGCGATCACGGTCGGGGACGGAAGTGATCAACGATCGGTCATTCGATCTCTCACCGTCAACTTTGATTCTGAGGTGGAGATCGCGGATGGGGCATTTCAGCTGCAGCAGCTTGACGCCGGTGTTGTTGTCGAAACTGACTTTGCAACTTCGGTGGTCGACGGAAGGACCGTCGCCGTGCTTTCATTTCGCGGTGATTTGACGGAGTTCGGGGGCTCGCTTCTCGACGGTCGGTATGAGCTTGCCATCAATGGTGATCTGGTGACGCGCGTTGGATCGGGAAACAGAATTGATGCAAACGGCGATGGCTTCGCCGGTGGCGAACGATGGTTCGGACGCGAAGAGAGCGACGCCTTCTTCCGACGATTTGGTGATTCCAACGGGGATGGTGATGTCAACGTGGTCGACTTGCTCGCCATCCGACAGACGATCAACCGTCGACGCGGAGCCCTCGGATTCAATGCCGCCTTTGATCGGGACGGTGATGGAGATGTCGACGCGTTTGACTATCTCTCGTTTCGTCCAAATTTCGAGGCGTGACCTCTTCCAGTGCTGAACCCGTGCGACGGGTACCCGCAAGCTTTCAGCCGGTCGTGAACGTACGCGACCGGTATCCACTTTCACTCGGATCATGAAGGAGATGAGTCGATGAGACTCTTTCAGTGTGCATTCTGGCGAGCACTCGTAGGCATCGCCTTGTTTGTTGCAATCAGCGGCGCAACGCCCGCGTCCGCGGGGCTTTTCTACGATGTTCGGTTTGGACAGGACATCTATGAGGCCACGCCCGGCAGCCAAGTGTCCGTCGACGTGTTCTTTCGTGAAACCGCAACGGGGGCATCGATTCCACGTGTTGCACCGGGTGGACTTAATGGGATTTTTAGTCTTGGGGCGGGTGTGCGTTTCGAGTCTACCACCGGAGTCTCGCCCGCGAGAATCCTGCAGCCGGATGACATTCTCTTGGGACCGCTTCTTTCGGATGTGTTTTTTCAGCAGCGTGAAGTGTTGAGCGATACGGAGGCACGGTTCCAAGGTTTCTCAGCCGACTTTATTGCTGGAGTTGAGACAGCTCCCATCGCGTCAGGTGTGCATGAATTCAGGTTCGCGACACTCAACTTCACCGCCGGCACCGAAATCGGCGAGGTCACCCAGTTGACGCTTCAAGACTTTGATGTCACGGCCGACTCCGTGAGCGTCGACTTCACCGTTCTTGATGACCTCATCCGCTTTGGAGACGCGACCATTGAGGTTGTAAGCGGCAATCAGGTGGTTCCCGAGCCAGCGACAGGAGCCGCGTCAATCGTCTTCATTTCGATCCTTGCCCTACGTCGTCGCGGGCGCACAAGAGTCGTGAACCAATAAACTCCGTCTCGGTCCGAGCGAAGATTGTTGCTGCCCGTCGCCTCACGTTTAGCTAAGATTAGGAGCATCCCGCCAGCTCCTCTTCATTGCCAACGGAAGGTTGCGGTGACTCCCCGAGTTTCCTTTCCGACAACGCAACATACCTTGATCCGCCGAATTGCAGATTCAGGTGATCACGAGGGCTGGGACCTCTTCGTCGAACGCTACGGTGACGTGCTTCGCAATTGGGCGTCACGCTGGGGTTTGCACCAGGCCGATCAAGAAGACCTGGTGCAGAATATTCTGCTGGAATTGATGCGGAACATTCAACGCTATGCTCCCACGGGGAGATTTCGTGGCTGGCTTCGCACGGTTGCTCGCCGTTCTTGGTATGACTACACACAACGCCGAAAGAGTCAAGTTCGGACCACCGGCACGCCTGAACTCGAACGGTTGTTGGCGTCAAATCAAGCGGTCAATCAGTTTGTCAACGAGTTGGATGCCGAAGCAAATGCAGAACTGGTCGAGTTGGCAACGAAGTCGGTTCGACGTCAGGTGAGCGAGAGTGTTTGGCGAGCGTTCGAAATGATGCACATCGAAGGGCTATCTGGCGAGCAAGCGGCAAAAGAACTGGGCCTTCGGACGGGAAGTGTCTACGTTGCGGCGAGCCGCGTCAAAAAACGCTTGCACGATGCGGTGGCGATGCTCGACACTGAGTAGAACTCGTCGAGCCGCGACGATTCAGGGTTCTCTGTTCTTGGGAGGTTCAGCATCCATTTCAATCAGTACCGAACGAAGCATTGCGCTGCGACCCTTGTCTTCGGGGAAGGTCGTCTCAAGCAATATGCTTGCTTTCTGAGTCCACGCAAGTCCCGCTTCGTGCTCACCGCTCCGGTGAAGCAACCGTCCATAGGTGAGAATCAACGAGACCCAGTCCGGCTTCAGGTGCTTGTAGCTGCTGAGCTCCTCAACATGGGGACGCAAGAATTGCGCCCCTTCACGAGGTCGCCCACTTTCAAGATACATGCGACTGATCTGATAGAGCGCGGAGAGTGAGTCTGGATGATCGATGCCTTGATGGTCCCTTCGTTGATCGATGACTCGCTGGAGGGTTTCGATCGATTCCGTTCGTTTGCCCTGACGCCAGAGCACCATCGCGAGATCGCTGCGGGTACCAATGGTTGAAGGATGACCGCGTCCGAAAACCTGCGTTTTCGCTCGATAGTTTTTGCGGTGAATCGATTCGGCTTCTGCATACTTCCCGAGTTGCACCAGCATGAACGCCGCATTCTGAGCGGCATTCAAAGCGTCCGCGTGCTCGTCCCCGAGTGCCACTGACGTCCGTTCGTAGTTTTCTTTTAGGTGGATCGCTGCAGCTTCCCTTTCGCCGAGACGATAGAGGGAAACGCCAACGGACTCGTGAATTCCAAGCCAAACCGGCGAGGACTCGCCAAGCTCTCCGCCGCACCGATGCAGTAACTCGCGAAGTTGTTTGAGCGCGGAACGAGCCGCGGCTTCTTTGTCAGCTGCAGACGCGAGCGTGACAGCAATGCGTTCACGATCCGTTTGGATTGCCTGGACCGGGGAAGGTGACCAATCCTCTCGTTCACACCAACTCGCCAGACTGTCCAGTGTCTGTAGTGCCATCGCAGAATCGCCGAGAGTATTTTGCGTCATCGCGAGTGCGAGTGCCGTGTCATATCGCTGTGCATCGAGTGGACTCGTTGCATGGAGTTCGAAACTTCGTGTGAGATGCGGCAGAGCTCGTTTTGGATGTCCGAGGTTGAGGTACAGATTGCCAATGGTTCCTCGGAGTGCCGCCTCGACCGAAGGCTCCTTCGCAAAGCGTTCCGCGAGTGATGGCTCTGCTAGCTCCAATGCTTCGATGACGGTCAACGAAGCGCCCTCTCGAGCGGGGTTAGCGCGATCAAAGAGTCCGCTGGTGATGAAGCGGACCACCTCGGCGGTGGCGTGGCCGGACCGCTGGGCCAACTTGAGTGCGATCGCTGTGTCGGTTGCTCGGCGTTCGGCCAATTCTGTCTTCGCACTCAGTCTTCGCGTGAACCTTGCCCACATCAGCAGCACAACGAGCACACAGACGAAGCTCGTGGCACAAAGGCTTGCCATCGCCCGGTGCCGTCGAGACCATGTTCGCAAGCGTTGGAAGAGGTTCGGGCGTTTCGCGCGAATCGGATCGCCTTTTAAGAATCGCTGGAGATCCTCGCCAACGGCGTCCATTGATGGGTACCTCGCTGCAGGCGATGCTTGGAGGCATTTCAGGCAGACGGTTTCCAACGCACGAGGAACCAACGGATTTAGACTTCGCGGCGAAACGACTTCACCGCGAAGAACAAGATCGAGGGTCTTTGCGGTGGATTCTGCCTGATGCGGTGGTCTACCGGTCAAACACTGATAGAGGATTGCACCAACTGAATAGATGTCGACCGCTTCGGTTGCCCAGCCCTCGGAAGCGCTCGCTTGCTCGGGCGGCATGAACGCGGGAGTCCCGAGCATCTGCCCCGTCCGCGTCAGGCCTGAACCGCTACAGCACCAGTGGACCAATCCGAAGTCGGTGACGACAGGTGACTTTTCCTCACGTTCCGGATGACGGAGTAGCAGGTTCGCGGGCTTCAAGTCGCGGTGAACCAGTCCCCGTTGATGCGCCACCGAGATGGCTTCGCAGACCGCCCGCATCAGGGATGCGGCCTGTCGATGGGCCATTGGTTTACCGCTGAGATACTGATGCAAGTCACCACCCGCGATCCACTCCATCACAAGGTACGGACGCTGTTCCGCATAGCCACTATCTAAGACGGTGATGATCCCCTGATGCTGTAGCTTTGCGGTCGCCTCGGCCTCACTTCGAAAACGCACGGCACTTTCCGGATCGAGCCCCGTTAGCATCTTGATTGCGACGGGGCGTCCAAGCCGCAGGTCACGAGCAAGGTACACGTCGCCGGTTCCTCCGCGCGCAACGAACGAAACGATAACGTAGCCATCAATTCGTCGGCCGATCCAATCGTTGGATTCACCGCCATTCGTCGGACCCGTCGACAAATCATCGGTCCCATTGAAGGTCGTTTCCGTCGATTGAGGTCGACTACTTAATCGCTGCAACGCACGAAACGTCTCATTCCAGATTTGGCCGCTTCCTGCCAATTCATCGAGAACTCTTTGGCAATCAGAGCACGTCTCGACATGGCGTTCCCATTCCGGCACCGACGTTTGGGCGGCCAGCAACTCGGCGATTTGATCAACCGATAGGCAAGCTCCTCCCTCTGTTGTCGCTTCGATTCTCAAGATCAGCCCTCACTCGGGTGACGCTTTCCTAGCCGCAGCGTCGAAGCGGCGTTGGATAAGACTCCGTCTTACAACATCAAATCTCTCCGAACGACTGCTTCCTTAACAAGAATTTTCAGATTCCTCCGCTGCATTCATTCCCGCCGGCACACCTAGCTGTTCCGGTCGGATGCACGTTCCGGGATGTCCGCGGACCCAGCTGTCAGAGTCCCAAATTCTGGAACCGTGGAGGGCAATCCTGCGGGAAACACGTAAAGCGCGCGGTCTCGATTGGAGCAAAACCTGAAACGCACGGGAGTTTCGTCGCTACCTCGCCCGAAGCAAAACACGATAGAAGCGTGACACCCGGCCGTTTCATGTGCCTAGCCTATCGGGTCTGTGGTTGCAGGGACTTTGGTTGCACGCCGGAAATGACGACTTCAATGAAACGACAGCGAGTAGTTTTTGAGGGTTTAGAGGCAAGATTGCTTCTGGCGTCCCACTCCGGAGAGGCGCTGGGTGACTGGCACAACGAGAGCAACGCTCGCGATGTCGACGGAGACGGTTACGTATTGCCGAAGGATGTTCTGCGCTTGATCAATTTGGTCGACCTGCGAGGAAGCGGCACCATCGACCAGATTCAGCAGACTTGGCGAGCGGAGGAAGCCGAAGCATCGGAGTTGTATGGTGGATTCCACCCCGATGTGGATGGGAATGGCTGGGTTACTCCTCAGGATATTCTTCAAACGATCAACCAGATCGCCAATCGCTCCGCTGAGTCGACCGATACGGTCGCGGTGATCCCCGACGCCGACGGGACGCCGACGCGATTTGTTTTCACCGCGATCGATGGCCGCGAACACTCGATCGATGTTTCCGGCCAAGGCTTTCGCGTCGTTTGGTCCGACGACGCCTTTTCCGCATTGAGTGCCGACGAACGTTTGACCATCGCCATGCGTCCGGGGGTTGGCGTGATGGAACTCACTTCCGATGACGTCGACGGGCAAGCTTTGGTGACGCGTTTCGAAAGTGGAGGTGTCGCGACGACCGAGCGTTATGTGTGCGGTCCCATTGTTGGGTGGGGTGACGGCGAGCTGATAGTGTTTCCGCCGAATATTGAGCTGCCCGAAATTGACATTCGACGGCCGATTGAGGGCTTTGAAGAATTTCTTGGAGCCATCGTCATGGAACGGATGGACTTCGATGACGGTGCTTTCGTTGTCAAAAACTACGAGGAAGGCGTTTTGGAGCGACTTCTGAGTGTTCAGGCGGGGTTGGATGGCGGCACTCTGGTGACGGTTGAGACTCGTGATGTCGGAGAGTTGGTCACCGAACCCGCCTCGCCGAACGATCCGTTCTCCGCACCGCGATTGCGGCTCGAACGACAACTCCTTGAACTCGTGCGGAACGGATACGCGAACTCGGAGTCACTTTCACCGCAGCAGATTGACGAGGCATGGATCGAAGCGTTTGGCCAGTAACAACCGGCGCGAGCGTCGCCTCTCGGGGTCAGCCCGATCGGGCTACAATGGGGACTTCCCGCCACGAAGCTCATTCCCCTCCCTAAGCCATGAAAAAAATCGCTGGCATCTCTGCGCTCGCGTTTGGTCTGCTCTTTGTTTGCCTTTCGACCGCTGCCGCCGCCAAGTCGATTGAAGTCTCCGACGGTGACCGTGTCGTTTTCATCGGTGATGGTTTGATCGAACAAGAGCAGTACTTCGGTTGGCTCGAAGTGATGCTGACGACCTCGTTTCCCGACGCGGATGTGACCTTTCGCAATCTCGGTTGGAGCGGCGATACGCCCAAGGGCGACTCGCGATCAGGGTTGAGTTTGGTACAGGCCGGCCGAGAACCCGAGGGTGAGGCCTGGCGGCAGCTGAAGGCTCAGATCGAGCTCACAAAGCCGACCGTGGCCGTGCTCGGCTACGGAATGGCGAGTGCGCTTGACGGCGCTGACACGTCGGTGTTTCTTGGACAAGTTCGCGAGCTCATCGCGGAGTTAAAACGAGTGTCGCCCGCTTGCCGATTGGTGCTGCTATCGCCACTCACACCGGTTGGTGATTCGGTCGTGACGGCGGGCCAGATCGAAGCCTACGCGACGGGCCTGGAGGCATTGAGCAAAGAGATCGATGGTCACTTTGTCGATCTTGGTTCGGTCGCAATGGCACCCGATGAACGCAAAGATGCGGTTCACCTGAATGGCGACGGGTATCGTCAACTCGCGATCGAGATTCAGCGGCAGTTGGGACTCCAGTCCGAGTGGGCGACAAGTCCGCAGACCGAAGTGCTTCGGCAGGTGGTCGTGGAGAAAAACCGCTGGTGGTTTCATCGCTCGCGTCCGGCGAACATGGCTTACGTGTTCGGGTTTCGCAAACGCGAACAAGGTCAGAATGCCGTTGAGATTCCGCAGTTCGATCCATTGATCGAAGCCGAAGAGGAACGCATCGCCGCGTTACGTTTGCTCAAGCCGGCCCGAATCGAGGCGAAGCCGCCGCAGTTAAAGTCGAAATACGCTGAGTTCACTCGGCAGCCGAGGCCGGACTTTGTGGTCGCCGAGGGATTGGAGGTGACTCTGTGGGCTGAGAACCCGCTACTCAACAAGCCGATTCACATGAACTTCGACGCACAGGGTCGTCTCTGGATCGCAAGCAGCGAAGCATACCCGATGATTGAAGTCGGGCAGTCACTGCCGGACAAGATCGTGGTGCTTGCCGATAGCAACGGTGATGGTGCAGCGGACCAGTCGACCGTTTTCGCCGATGGGCTGCTGATACCGACGGGTGTCGCTCCCGGTGACGGCGGTGTCTATGTAGCGCAGAGCACGGACTTGCTGTTTCTGAAAGACACCGACGGTGACGGCAAAGCGGACTATCGAGAGCGGGTGCTCAG
Source organism: Planctomycetota bacterium (assembly GCA_038520195.1). Lineage (GTDB taxonomy): Bacteria > Planctomycetota > Planctomycetia > Pirellulales > Pirellulaceae > Stieleria. The sequence goes on along the minus strand of JBCBLJ010000084.1, from coordinate 3,352 downwards.
CGGATTCGGAACCGAAGACACGCACCACAATTTGCACACGCTGTTGTTCGGACCCGACGGTCGACTGTACATGAATCAGTCGGTTTACACGCGGACCGACGCCGAGACTCCGTTCGGCGTCGTGCGACTGAAGGCCGGTGGCGGGTTTCGATACGACACGCGGCGCGACCACATGAGCGTGTTCTTTCGCGGTCTATGGAATCCTTGGGGGCACCAGTTCGATGCGTACGGAAACTCGTTCATGACGGATGGCGCGGGGTTCGCTGGAATGGCCTACGTCTTTCCCGGTTCCACATTTAACCCGACGCCCAATGCCCGTCAGATTTTGGACCTCATCAGTCCAGGCAAGTATCCGAAGTTTTGCGGCGGCGAGATCGTGCGCGGTGAGAGCTTTCCCGACGATTGGCAAGATACGTTTGTCACCTGTGACTTCCGCGCCAATCGAGTCACGCGGTTTTCGATCTCTGAATCGGAATCGGGATTTATTACGACGCAACAGGCAGATCTGATTCGAACGACGCAGAGTTCATTTCGTCCGATCGATGTGAAGCAAGGGCCCGATGGGGCGCTTTATATCGCCGATTGGTCGAATCCGATTATCAATCATGGCGAAGTGGACTTCCGTGACCCGCGTCGTGATCGTTGGCATGGTCGCATCTGGCGGGTGGCATTCAAGGACCGACCGCACCGGAAGCCGATGGACCTTGCGAAACTTGATATTCGTCCGCTGTTCGAAGGGTTGCTTTCGGGGGACCGTTATCTGAGCGATCAATCACGGCGTGTCTTGATCGCCCGCGGAGAAGAAACTTCCGAGCAACTTGATGAGTTGTGGGCGATGGCGACGTCACCGGTGGATCAGCTACACGCGGTCCGGTTATCCGCGTCGGTCGGCGAGCCGAACGTGGACTGGTTGTCGAAGGTGATTCAAAGCGATGAACCGCGCGCTCGGTCGGCGGCGGCGAGGATTGTGGCTGACTGGTCGGACCCCACTGATCCGGCGCGAACGCTGCAACGCAGTGTTGCAATGAAGTTCTTCGGCGAACTTGTGAAGGATGATTTTCCTCGCGCTCGGCTCGAGGCGGTTCGGGGCTTGGCGCGTCTGGGAGGATTGGACGCGATTCGGCTGTCGCTTTCAGCGCTGGATCAGGAGACCGATCGGTTCCTCGACCACGCGCTGTTTCTGAATGTCGACGAGAACGCGGAGTTGCTCGTTGGAGACCTCGCGTCGCCTTATTGGAGTGATGAAGCTAGCATCAAACAGCTGGAATTCGTGCTCACGTCGGTAAAACCATCGAGCGCCGCCGATTTTCTTGCCGCCTACGTACAAGACAACGGGATCGCCAAAGACGGTGCGGGGCCGTGGATCGAGCTGATCGCGAAAGCGGGAGGGGCGCAACAACTGGAACAACTGTATGGCCGGTTGGGTCGGGGGCAATTCGAAACGAATGCGGCGGTGCGTGCCATCAAGGCGTTGTCGAGGGCGACAACGACGCGAAGGGTTCGACCCGGCTTCGAAGAAATGCCGCCCGCGAGAGTTCTCAAAAGACTGTTGTCCGATCCGGAACCTTCCATTGGGGATGCGACCATTGAACTGATCGGTGCATGGAAGGTCCGAATCCTCGTACCCGATCTTGCGGCGGTCGCCGGTGACGCTTCGGGTTCTGCCGCAACGCGATTGGCGGCTGTGCGGTCGCTTCAGCGATGCGGAGGCGGCGAGGCGGTCAAAGCGCTGGCGGGCCTTTCGCGAGACCCATCGGAGTTGGTCGCCACAGCGGCGTTGATTGGACTTGCGAGTTTGGATCGAGAGCGTGCGATCCAACCGTTCTTCGCGGTTCTCGCGGAGACCAATGATGAACCAAGGTTGGTCGGTCTTTGGCGGGCTATGCTTGGCGGGAAAGGAGCCGGAAAGAGGCTGTCCGACGCGTTACCCGCCGTTGGCGTTTCTAAGGTGGCGGCCCGTGCGGGGATCCGAGCGGCGAAGGAACCTGGACGCGATGCCCAGCCTTTGATCGATGCGCTGATGCCGATGAGTGGCCTTTCGATGACGGCGTCGGAGTGGTCGCCGCAGCGTGCCGCAGAGATTCGTGAGTTGGTGGCAACATCGGGTGATCCGGCGCGAGGCGAACTGGTCTACCGACGAGCGGACCTGCAGTGTGCGACATGTCACGCGATCGGCGGCGTCGGCGGCAGAGTCGGGCCCGACATGACAAGTCTGGGGGCAAGCGCGCCGGCGGATTACATCATCGAATCATTGTTCGATCCGAATGCGAAGATCAAAGAGAACTATCACACCATCAATGTGTTAACGGATGATGGTCGCGTCGTCTCAGGAATCGAAGTCGGACGGTCGGAGGGCGTGCTCCGATTGCGCGACGCGACCAACAAGATGATCGAGATCGCCGAAGATGAGATCGTCGACACCAAGCCCGGCAAGTCGCTGATGCCGGCGAACTTGCTTGATCGAATACCGCAGTCGGATCAACTGGACTTGCTGAGTTTCTTGACGCGGCTAGGAAAGCCGGGGGACTTTGATGCGAGCAAGCAAGATGTCGCACGTGTGCTGGAGGTTTTTGCCGGAACACATCGTTTTGAACAGGCCGGCAACGAAGACATCCTTTCGGGGAAGCGTGTGGAGGGCTGGAAACCGGTGCAGTCGCGCGTCAGTGGAAAACTCTATGCGAAGGAGCTTTACGCGGCGACCGCGCAGCCGTTTAACATCGCGCTCGTCAATCTTTACTTGCGAACGCGAGTCGAGGTGGCTTCGGACTCGGACGTCCGATTTGAGATCGAGGGTGCCAAAGCGGTGAAGGTATGGGTCGATGGTCAGGGGGCGACTCCGATCGCGGACACCGTCAAAATGCCCGCGGGTAAACACACGGTGTTGTTTCAAATTGACGCCCGAGGGTTACCGGAATCCATTGCCGTTCGCGGCGAGAAGGTAACGTTTTTGACCGGCGAATGACCCCTTGCAAGGTCGTAGGCGATAGCGTCTTTAGCGGCAGCCATCTTTTCGCTTTTGCCGATTGAGTTCGCAACATGTCCGTGACCGATTCACCCGCTTGGACAACGCAGGACGCGGCCGAGCTGTACGGGTTCGAACGCTGGGGAGCCGGCTATTTTTTTGCCAACGAAGACGGTCATCTGTGTGTTTCGCCTGAGTCCGGTCAAGCGATCGACATGGTCGCATTGATCGATCAGATCGAGCAAGAAGGTGTGCGGTTACCGATTCTGTTGCGCTTCAACGGTATCCTTCGCGATCGAATGGCGGACATCCACGCGAGATTCGCTCGGTCAATCGAAGAGTATGGTTACCGGAATCGCTACCGCTGTGTGTTTCCGATTAAGGTCAACC
>JBCBLJ010000539.1:0-5883 GCA_038520195.1 Planctomycetota bacterium | reverse complement strand
GATGCGAGAGAGCTGGTAGTCGTTGATTTGTGCGACGTCGTCCCCAGCCAACAAGTACTTTCCGCTTGTCGGACGGTCCAAGCAGCCCAAGACGTTCAGCAGCGTGCTCTTGCCCGAACCCGAAGGCCCCATGATGGCGATGTACTCGCCGGCAAGCACATCGAACGTCACGCCGCGCAGTGCGTGAACCGTCTCGCCCTTCATGAAGTACGTGCGATGGAGGTCTTGCACGCGGAATGCAAATGACTCCGTCGACGGCAGTTCGGGAAGTTGCGCGGGCGAACTATTCATGTCGCAGCGCCTCGATCGGGTCCAGGTAGGCGGCCTTCCTCGCCGGATAGACTCCGAACAACACACCGACGCCCAGAGAAATCCCCAAGGAAAGAAGCACCGACCAAAGGGCAATCCGCGGCTCGATTTCATTGACGATGGGCGGAAGCGACTCGGGTGAAAACGTCATCACCATTTTTTTAGCGAAGCGAAAGATCGGTCCCACCGAGAGCCCAAACAGGACTCCGGCCAAGCCTCCGCTGGCCGTCAGCACAACGGTTTCGATCAGGAACTGCCCGATGATGTCGCTCCGCGTCGCGCCGAGTGCTCGGCGAACGCCGATTTCGCGAGTCCGTTCGGTGACCGTCGCCAACATGATGTTCATGATGCCGATCCCGCCGACCAGTAGCGAGATCCCGGCGATCACGACCAACAAGACATTGAACATAGTCCTTGTCCGTTCGGCTTGACGCAGCAGTTCTCGCGGCACGACCACCGCGTAGTCTTCTTTCTCGTGGTACTTCTTGAGTAGTGTTTCGATAATCTGAGCCGTCTCATCCACGTCTTGGATGTTGTCAACCTCGACGGTGATTTGGCTCAGTTCCACATCTTCGCCGACGAAGTTGAAGCCCTGACCGCCACCGACACGCTTCATGACGAGGTCGCCGACACGCTGACGTAGCGTTTTGATCGGAATGTATGCGTCCAGGTTGTAGTCGCGAGAATCAAGGCTGCCTCCGATTGCGGCCGACGCGGTCCGCCCCTTGGTTTGCCCGATGACGGTGTAGAACTCGCTGCCGACCCAGATGGACCTTCCGATCGGGTTTTCGTACGGGAACAAACGCTTGGCGGTGTCGTTCGCCAGGACGACCACTTTTTCGCCACGGTCGCGGGTCGAAAGCCAACGTCCGCGGGCAATCTTCAGACGGTTCAACTTCAAGTAGTCTTCGGTGCAACCGACCAGTTTCGTGTCGGCGGTTCGGTCATCAAGACGGAGTTCGAATTTGAGTTCGCGCATCGGGATGGCGCGACGGATGTTCGGAATGTTCTCCACGATGCGGCGATAGTCGGCACGCAATAGCCCATACGTTTTGACCCGACTGTTTGCTTCTTCCTCGCTCCCTGCGTTGGGCTCCTTGGTGCGAATGATGACGTTCCTCGCACCGAGTTCCAGGATCTGCTGCTGTGCCCGATAGCTGACACCCTCTCCCATCGCGACCAACCAGATCACCGTGGAAGTGCCAATGAAGATTCCGAGCGCGGCGAGCCCGGCGCGCATCTTCTGCACGAGCAGGCTTTTGATGCCGAGGTCAACGGTCTGGAAAAACTGAGCGATCAAGGGTCGTTCGTCTCGGTCGGCGTCTCGCTTTGAGGCTCCTCGGGATTGCGGCTCTCGTCTATTTCGGGGTCATCCGAGCGAGGCTGTTCCAGGGCCGCGGGATTGAGCAGGACTTCATCGCCTTCCTTCAAGCCATCGGTGACGATGCTGAACACGTTATTGCTGTCACCGAGCGTAATCGGACGCCGTTGAATGTCACCGGCGATTTTGACCCAACAGTGGGCGCCCGCGTCCGTTTCGACGATGGCCGCCACGGGAACCAACAGCACGTCGTCGTACTCCGCGATCGTGATCTCAACCTCGGCGCTCATGCCGGGCCGCAATCCGTCTCGAGGGGGCAGGGAGACGTAGGTGTCATACCGAACTTGATTCCCCGTCCACCAGCTCGCCGGCTTGGCGATCGATGCCACTTCCGAAACGCTGCCCTGCAACTCGCCGTCGGTCAGTGTGACTTTCGCCTGCTGGCCATTCTTCACCCGTTTGACCGACGACTCATGAACGCCGAACTTGACTTGCATTCGGTTCAAGTCCGGCATCAGCAGCAGCACCTGATCCTTGTGGACGTTCGTGCCTTCAGCGATCGGTCCTGATTCCCACTTTGCGGCGTTGGGATGAATGACGAGTCCATCACGATCCGCTGTAAGAACGCAATATTGCAACTCCGCGACGGCTCGATCACGCCGGGACGCGTCGGCCATCGCTCGTTCGACGTTCGCCTCGTGCGTCGCCTTGGTGGACGTGAACTCTCCCTTGAGCGTCTGCAGCTGTTCCTTGTACGTAAAATCCTTGAGCACGTTGAGCTGTGTTTCTTTCAGCTTCAGATCCAATGCGGCTTGCTCGACGGCGAACTGCCTCTCTTCGATTTCCAATTCACTCACAAAACCACTGCTCGCCATCATCGCCGAATGCTTGAGTCGATCGCGTGCGCTTTGCAGCGACGACTTCGAGACCGCGATGTCTTTCTCCAGCGACATGACTTCGGTCCGAAAACGCCCCTGATCGTACTCTTCCACCGCCAGTTCGGCGCGTGCCAATCGAGCGGCAGAATGATCCGCGCCCGACTGTGACCAATTGGCATACTTGGTGCGTTCGTCGACCTGTTCTTGAATAAAGAGCGAATCCAAACGGACTAATTCGTCACCCTTTTTGACGAAGCTTCCGCTATCGATGATCCAGAGGACGGCGTTGTGACCTCGCACCTTCGATTTGATTTCGAAGTTTTCCTCGCTCTCGAGAATCCCCTGCTCTTGGATCGTCACGATCAAGTCGCCCCGAGAGACGCGGTGGGTCATCCCGACCGCCGTTTCATGGTCCTCAAGGAAGCCGCCCAAACCAAACAAGGTGCCCGCCGCGACGCCGACGAGCAACAGCGCGAGCGCCAGTTTTGCGAATGAGAACAGCGGCTTTGCGATCGAGAACAGCGGCTTTGCGGCGACAAGCGATTCTTCGCTCACGCTGTGCACCCCTTCGACGTTGTTCGTTGCGTTCTGGCTCACTCGCTTACGTTTCTCGTAGGTGGTTGTTTTCGGTCCGAGCATGAACGCTACAAATCGTCGAATCCGAATCCGCGATCGCGCGTCTCATTCAATGCCGCCGCGGCTTCGGTCTGGGCTTCGGGGACGTTTGCCAAGGGGTCGAGAATGACTTGCTCTCCCTCATCAACGCCCTCGAGCACCACGACAAACATCTCGCTGCTGTCTCCCAGCCGCAGCGGGCGACGTTGCACTCCGGATTCGGTTTGAACCCAGCACGTGAACCCGTCTTGCGTTTCGATGCAGGCGTTGGTCGGGATGGTCACGACATTCTCGTGTCTGGCCAGAATGATCTCGACTTCAGCGCTCATTCCGGGCCGAAGATCCTCCTTCGTTGGCAGTGAGACGATGGTGTCATATTTCACGACGTTCCCGGTCCACCATCCGGCGGGCTTGGCGACGGTGGCAACGTATGTCACCTCGCCCGAGAGGCTGTCGCGATTTAACGTGACACTCGCTTGCATGCCCGCCTTGAGTCGATCGATGACCGACTCATGAATCCCAACCTTGACTTGCATTTGGTTGAGGTCGGGCATGAGGAGCAGCGTCTGGTCTTTGTTGACGGTACCGCCTTCCTCAATCTTTGGCGCGTTCTCCCACTCTTCGCTGTCCGGGTAGATCACCAGCCCGGAGCGACCGGCGACGATCGAGCAAAGCCGCAACTCTTCCTTAGCTCGTTCCAGTCGCTTTTTGTCGGCAAGCGCTCGTTCGACATCCGCCTCCCAAGTGGCTTCGGCGACCTTGAGCTCGCCTCGGAGTCGAACGAGTTCTTCTTGCTTGGTGTAGTTCTCGAGGACCTCAATTCGGGTCTGAATCAGTCCGACGTTCATTTCCGCTTGTTCGGATGCGAACTCTTTCTCCTCCACTTCGAGTTCGCTCGCGTATTCGCTGCGCGACATCATCCGCGAGTGTTTCAATCGGTTTTTTGAATTCAAGAGCCTCGACTCGGCGACCGCGAGATCCTTTTGCAGTGACGAAAGCTCGGAAACGAACCGTCCCTCTTCGTACTCCGAGATCGCCAGTTTGGCCCGTTCCACGTCGGCCTTCGATCGCGCGACCTGAGATTCAGCAAGGTGGAAAAATTTAGTCCTCTCGCTGATTTCTTCTTCGATCGCGAGGGTCTCAAGCCGTATGAGTTCTTCACCTTCCTGGACTTCGGTGCCGCTCTCGATCACAAACGTAATGGTGTTACTGCCCCGGACACGACACTTGATCTCGGTATTGTTGGCGCTCTCGAGTGTGCCCTGCTCGGTGACCGAAACAACCAACTCGCCGCGACGTATCGTATGAGTCGGCGCCGAAGCGAGGCTTGAACCCGTCGAAGCCGCCGGCCCCACGGTCAACCAGGCCACACCCGCAGCCGCCATGACGGTTGCGACAAAGAGGGTGATCTTGATCATCGCGACTCAGCTTCTTCCACACGGTTCGACTCGTTGCCGTCCGAGAACTGTGTGAGTGTGGTGAGCGCGTCTTCTTCCGCCTCGTCAAGAAGCGCTGCGGGGTTGAGGATCACTTTTTCTCCCTCGTTGAGTCCCGCGAGAACCTCGATGAAGACGTCGTTGCTATCTCCCAACTCGATCAGACGCTTCTGCGGATCGGCTTCTCCTTGAACCCAACAAAAGACACCTTCTTCGGTTTCGACGACGGCCGCGACCGGAATCAGGAGCACGTCCGGATGCGCGGCGAGGATCACCTCGATCTCGGCGCTCATCCCGGGCTTGAGGCCATCATCCGCTGGCAGTTCGATGATGGTGTCGTACTTCACGACGTTGCCGGTCCACCATCCGGCCGGACGTGTGACCGATGCCACTTCGGAGACCGTCGCTTCGAGTGTTCGGTCGGGGAGCGTAACGATCGCTCGCAGTCCAGGCCGAACGCGATCGATGACCGACTCGTGAATGCCGAGTTTCACTTGCATTTGTGACAGGTCTGGCATCAACAGCAGGACTTGGTCTTTTCGCACCGTCGCGCCTTCGGTGATATCTGGCGTGGACTTCCACGAGGCGGCCGAAGGGTAAATCACAAGCCCACTCTTTTCGGCGCGAATCACGCAGTCTTCCAATTCCTGTGCGGCCCGGTCTCGACGCTTGATCTCCATCGCCAAGCCTGCTTGGTCGGCCGCTAATTTGGATTCGCTTGCGGTCTTGTTCCCCTGCAGTGACTCCAGTTGCATCTTCCGTGTGAACTCTTTGAGAACCTTGATCTCGGTTTCCTTGACCTTCAGTTCGAGTTCCGCTTGAGTCACCGTGAAGGCATTGCCTTCGACTTCCAGATCCGTCACGTAGCCCTGACGAAACAGCGACTTCGACCGCTCATGCATCTTGCGTGCGGTCCGTAGGTTTCGTTTGTGGGCGGCGAGTTCCTTCTCCAACGATTGAAGCTGCGAGCGAAAGCGGCCCTGCTCATAGGCGTCGATCGCGATGTTGGCCTTCTCAACATTGGCTTCGGTTTGAGCCAGAGTCGCCTGAGCAATAAAGGTGTTGGTTTTTGTCAGACTGTGCTGTTCTTCGATGACCTTGGTGTCCAGCCGCACCAGCTCTTGGCCCTCCTCGACAATCGTGCCCGTCGGAACGACGTATGTCACCATGCTAAAGCCGCGGACCTTGCACTTAATCTCGGTGTTGTTGGAGCTCTCGAGCGTTCCCTGCTCGATCACCGACACGGTCAATGAGCCGCGTTTGATCGTGTGCGTCAGAAACTCGCGGACCTCGTTCGAGCGCGTCGGCCAAAACGCCGCTCCGG
>JBCBLJ010000816.1:0-3762 GCA_038520195.1 Planctomycetota bacterium | reverse complement strand
TCCCCACCGAGAAGGCTGCGCAGAAGATCCGCGGCACGACTGTTGATCAACTTCGCGAAGAACGACGAGCCAAGCGTCGCAATCCGACTGGCAAACGCATCCGCCGTGACGGTTGGCTCGCGCCGCTTCGGATGCGCAAGAGCGCCGATGAACCGGAGGTTCACAAGCAAGGTGTTCGGGCGAGCAACAAAGGCTTTCTCGATCTCTCGCTCGGTGACTACTTGAGATTGCTGAAGTGGACGGCCAAACAACGCGACGGTGGTTCGGGGAAAGATATCCCTTCTCACTTGCAAGGGATCGTCGCACGGCTGGGCATCGATCTTTCGATGTGGCGTGACTTGGTTTGGGACTTTCAACGTTACTTCGGCCAGAGCTGCTGCGCCGGTTCACCGTCGTCGATGTCGGCGTTCGCTGATTCAAGCGGCCGAAGCTGGGCAAAGGGGCAGCGTCAGGTCTCGGAATGCTTCGCAACGTGAATGTTTTCGCGATCCCAAGCAGTTGGTGACGTTGTGATGCTGTAATTCATGACGTCGAAGGTGACATACAAATCACCGATCAAGATGTGACCTCGACCTTGCTCGATAACATTCCAGGGGTCGCGGCGACTACGAGGGCGAACGACCAAGTTGCGTGCTCGATCGGGTTCGCCCTCACGTGGTCTACGGCACCCTTCTGCCGAAGTTCATTAGCCGACGCGGTTTGGCGGATGTGACTAACGGGGAGTGTGGCTCAGCGGCTTAAAGATGCCTGGCACCAAATGACGATAGTAGTTCACGACGTCGGAGATGGCGAGCGCCATCACAGGATGTGACGCCGACCTTGCTCGATGACAATCCACAGGGGTCGCGGCGACTACGAGCCAAACGACCAAGTTGCTTGCTCGATCGGGTTCGCCCTCACGTGGGCTACGGCACTCTTCTGCATTAGTTCATTAGCCGACGCGGTTTGGCGGATGTGACTAACGGGGAGTGTGGCTCAGTTGCTTAAAGATGCCTGGCACCAAATGACGTGGCACCAAATGATGGGCACCAAATAAATTGCCTGGCACATGCCTGGCACCAAATGACGTGGCACCAAATGACGGGCACCAAATGACGCTACGGCCGAACCGATGCCCAGGGCGGTGCAGCTTTGGATAGCGGTCGTGGACGATCAAGGCTTTCGAAGCATCGATTCAGCGCGAGCGAATTTGCGCCCACCAATGGTGTCTTTGAGGCCAAGATCGAGCCAGCGGACGGCAAGCACAAGGCGATCTTCGCCGAAGCGACTTACGAACAATCCGGCATCCAGTACTCATAGACGACCCAAATCTGGCGAGTCAACTGAACGTTCTCGTTCGCCATGTGTCGGCGATCGCAAATCCGGGGGCTTACATTCGGCGGATTGCGCGAACCGCAGAGTCACGCGTCGCTTCAAAGGCGACAACGAAACGGTCATCGATATAGGAGTTAGCCCGTGAGAATAGCAATTGTGGGGGCCGGGATTGCGGGGCCAACGCTTGCTTGGTGGCTGCGGCGATACGGCTTTGAGCCCGTTCTCTACGAGCTCGCGCCTCGACTACGTAAAGGCGGTTATGTCGTCGATTTCTGGGGCGTGGGTTACGACGTCGCCGACAGGATGGGGCTGAAGGACGAAATCCACCATCGCGGCTACGACTTTGAGAAGTTGCTTCTCGTTGACGCGCGCGGCAAGGCGTCGGCTACTCTCGATCTGGAACTTTTTCGGTCCATCGCGGGCGGACGATTCGTGAGCATCGCCCGGAGTGATCTATCCTCGGTGATTTGGGAAGCGTGTTCCGGCATCGAGACACACTTTGGGGCGGAGATCGAAAGCATCGAGCAGGACGACACGTGTGTCCGGCTTGGGTTGCGAAGCGGGGAAACGGAAACATTCGATCTACTCGTCGGAGCAGATGGTCTTCATTCACAAGTTCGAAAGCTGGTGTTCGGACAGGACGATCAGTTTGAGAAACAACTTGGGTACTACGTCGCTGCTTTCCGGGACAAAGGCTACGCCTCGCGAGATGAACTCGCGTACGTCGCGCACTGCGCACCCCATCGACAGGTCGCCCGCTTCGGATTGCGAAACGACGAGACCGTGTTCTTCTTTATCTTTGCGTCCCACCTGATGGATGCGGAGCCGCTGACGGAGGAGTCTCAGCGGCGAGCCCTACTCGATGTCTTCAGCGAAATGGAATGGGAGACTCCCGACATTCTCAAGCGGCTTCAATCATCTGACGGATTCTATTTTGACCGCGTGAGTCAAATCAGGATGGATCACTGGACGAATCATCGCGTCGCGTTGGTCGGAGACGCCGCGGCATGCGTCTCGCTGTTGGCCGGCGAGGGCACCGGACTGGCAATGACGGAGGCTTACGTCTTGGCCGGTGAACTCTCGACCGAAGCTGATTTCACGACCGCGTTCCAAAACTATGAGACAAGGATGCGATCTTTCCTACGGCAAAAGCAGGAGTCCGCTCGAGGAACGGCGGGATTCTTCGCACCCAAGTCACGAGTTCATATGATGATTCGCAACTGGAGCATCCGAGCGTTGAAAGTGCCTTTGCTCGCAAGGTTGCTTGTTGGCCGAAGCTTTCGGGATGATTTTGATTTGCCGGGATATGCTCCTTAGCGATCCGATGTTTTTGCGCCTCGATGTCGCCCGAATTAGACCTACGAGTCGGACACTGTCAGCGGCCACTTGGAGAGACAGAAGATGATCGCACTGCGCACTGGAATCTTGGGTGTTTGTTTGTTGTTCCCGTTCGCCCAGTCGGGCTACACACAGGACGCACCAACGGGTCACGAGGTGTCAGCGGCCGATGCGGATGTCGTCGGCGACGCGGCGGAGAAGGCGACCGAGATCGCAGATTCCGCGAAGGCAAACGTCGATGAACTGGCCGACCGCGTTGACCAAGACGACCGCGCGATTCGGGCGAAGAACAGTATCCTGTCGCCGATCTACCAACTGGCCGAAAAGATGTCGTTTTCGGCATTCCACTGGCTCGCGTTTGCCCTGATGGTATCGGGCGTCGTGAGCTACGCCTTGCAACTGGTGCTTGGAAAGCTCGTGGTGCTCTCGAAAGTAGGCTTGAGCGTCACCGAGATCCTCAGCGATGGGCTGGGGCTTGCCATCAGTTTGGTCGGGCTCGTGCTGACAACCCAGGCGGCCGCTGAGAATTCCGCGTTCACTGAAAGCGCGTTCGCGGTGCTTTCAGCGACGGTGCTCGGTTGCGGCGTTGGATTTATTTTTTATCTTTGGGGCCAGCGGGAAGAACTGCAAGCTGTGGAAGGTCGCAAATCCGCGGCAAGAAAGGAAAAGTAGCGTTCGACTCCCATCAAACGCCACTCTCTGGCCTGGGTGGTGGAGGCTTCACCGGCGGCGCGCCATCGGCAATGCGTTTCCACGATTTCGGGAGACAACTTGCGGAATCGCCTTGGTTCGCTTGTGATCGTGAAACGTTGCGTTAGGGTCATGCGTCGCTGCATCCAAAATCAGTCCGCATCGGACCCGCACCCATGAAATCGCCTCTCGTTGTTGCAATCCTGCTCGCGCTGTTGAGTCAACCTTCGTCTGCGGAACTGATCTGGATCGAGGGCGAAGACGCGTCAACCAAGACGATGCGACGCCATGGTTGGTACGACAGCGTTAAGAAGGCGGAGTTATCTGGTCAGGAGTGGCTGTCGCACTTCGGTGGTAACCAATCACCGACCGCATCGTTTGAATTCCAAGTTATCGAAGCGGGAAAGCACACGCTTTGGC
>JBCBLJ010001175.1:0-1751 GCA_038520195.1 Planctomycetota bacterium | reverse complement strand
GTACCGAAACCAAATACTCGTTTGGGCAATCGAGTCACCTGCTCGACGAGTATGGCGTCACTGTCGAATCCAACGGGGCGCTGCCCTTGCCTGTCGGAACTAAGAAGCCAAATCTATTCGGCTTGTTCGACATGCATGGCAATGTCTGGGAATGGTGTCTTGAACCGTACGCACGAGACTATCCCGCGGGATCGCGAACGAATCCCGCGACGATGCGGTTGAATGAAGTCACCCTCCACGCCGACGACGACGGGGTGCTGCGCGGCGGAGGAGCCGATCGGTTGCCCAAGCAAGCGCGCAGTACTCACCGCTGGACAATGGCTTTCGGTCGGAACCCGGAAACGGCGGGCTTTCGGGTGGCACGTACGGTCAAAGGCCCGTACTGAAGTCACCGTACTACAACCACCATTCGAACGTCACCGTTCGATCGTCACCGCCATCACGATGGGCGCGCTGTTGTCTTCTCCCTTGACCAACTCGACGGTTTCAATCGTTAACGCGAGTTTTGGCTTCACTCGCAAGTAACGCACCTGCTGGCCACCCAACTCGAAAGCGAATTCACTGGCGGGCACGTCAACGCGACGGATGTAGTCCGCAAAGTGCTTGCCATTGATCAGCGGATGATCTTCCGTTTGGCCGTCGGCGTATTGAAAGCGAACGATCATCGAGACGGTGGGTCGCGTGTCGTAAGGATGATTCCAACCGCCCACGCCACTCAACAAATGAACGGCTTTCGCGGGCGTGTTGCAGGGCAACGAAACGGATTTTGGCATCCTCGGCGGCAGCGGTCCGAAGGGACCGTGCAGCAGAATGATATTGGGCGTTGTCTTTCCACGAGGGTCGGTTAAGACGAAGGGAACATCCTTGAAGATGCGTGGCTTCCAATCCGGAAAGATCATTCGATCGGGCCCGTTGTCCCCGCCGGAAAACAGTCCTTTCGTGCTGACGGCGGTCGCGTATCGATCGAGCGACACCGGGACGAAGCGTCCTTTGTTGGTGAGGAACTCCAGTAGGTCAGCGAGTTCCCGTTCAGTGAGCTGTTTCTCAAACCCTTCGGGCATCACCGACTTGCGTGAAGTAATCAGTTCGTCGATGTCCTCTCGAGCGAGTTGTAGCTCTTTTCCGGTTGAGTCGATCATCGTCAAGCTCGTTTTGGTTTCGCTTGCCAACATCCCGCTGATCACCGTTCCTTCGTCGGTGAGAACGTTGTACAGCCGGAAATTGCCCTCGACGCTTCGCGAAGGATCCAAGATGTGCGTCAACAACTCTTCTTTGGGGTGCACCGCCATTCCGGTCAGGTTCGGACCGATGTCTTTGCCCAAAGATCCATGTATGTGGCATGCCGCGCAAGCCTTCGTAAAGGCCACACGGCCGGCTTCGACATCGCCGTCGACTTCGGTGAGATGCATCAACGACTGAAGGACTTTTTCACGGTCTTTGTCCGGAAGCCCACCGCCTCTGGCAAGCAGTTTCTCGGCGCGGGCGCGAATCGCTTGGTCAGGGAAGGCTCGAAGCGATTGCTTCTGCGGAAGGGAAAGTTCGTTGAGGTCGAGTTCGCGTCGCTCAATCGCATCGAGCAACGTCCCGACCCAGGCTGGACGACTGATCAATGCGTCCAACCCGATCAACTTGAGCGATGGCGTCCAAGTCGGTAGTGCCGTGGCGAGTTCGGCGCCAGCCGCCTTGGACCGGCTCAACCGGATGGCCGCAAGGAATTCCGCTGCGACTTCGGGAGCTGTCTGCGCCCCGAT
>JBCBLJ010000576.1:0-5507 GCA_038520195.1 Planctomycetota bacterium | reverse complement strand
CGTAGAATTGACCGGGCGGAATCGGGTCGACGAAGGTGTAACGGCCCAGTTCAATGATCTCGCCGCTGGGGTTTCCGGCTTCCTGCAAATAGACGCGGTCTTCCCAGACCCCGTCGGCTCCGCCGAGTCCCTGGTTGGTGACGGCCCATTGGACATCGATCAGGTTTCCTTCTTCGGCTTCCGTCGGCGCGGTCAACGAGGTGACGATCAAGTCAGGGGCGGGCTCGAGTGTGATCGGGAACGCATCGCTGACGGTGACGTTGTTGTCCGTGTAGATGAACTCGAAGGGAGCATCACGACGGGCGGCGTGCACGACGACATAGTGGTCGCCTTCGAGGCCATCGGGAATCTCAATCGTGCCGGTTCGCGTGTACGTCCCGTCGGGCGCGAGCTGACCGAAGTGTTGAAAGCTGTATTCCAGATTCGCGACCAAGTTTTGTCCCGCCGCGTCGGTGGACAGATAGACAAAGTCGCGCCAGTCCCCGCGATTGGTGATGCCGATGCCTTGATTGCGGACGGTCCAAGACACATCGGCGGTTTGCCCCGCGGTGACGGGAAGTGGGACGTCGATCGATTCAACAATCAAATCGGCGTACGGAGCTGGCATGATGTCGATCTGTCCATCGCGTGTGACATCGTTGTTGGCTTCGAGATCGTTTTCGAAGACGTTGTCGCCAAAGTCGGAACGGACGAACAAGTAGAATCGGCCGGTGGTTTCCGGCGGCAACCGGAACGTTTCGCTGCGGCTGTACGACTGGCCGGCATCGAGGCCTCCGGTGTGATCGAAGCTGGCGACGACACGGTCATCCGAGTTGCCGGCGATGTCGTCGGTGCTGAGCACGATGGCGTCCGTCCAATCATCGGTAAAGCCGCGACCGATGCCTTCATTGGTGACGGTCCAGTCGACCGTGATCTCGGCCGGGTCACCGATGATGAGCGGTTCCGAGTCGACATTGCTGACCGCCAGATCCGCGAAGGGCGACAGTGTCAGCTCGATCAGTCTGGCCGCGACATTGTTGGCTTCACCGGCAGGGAGTTCGCCAAGATCATTGGCGGTATCGTTGACCACTAAGAGAAAGAGATTGCCCTCAAGGTCGACGGGAATTTGTACGTCGCGCGATGCCGAAAGGGTTTGCCCCGGATCGATCGGCGTCGTCACCGTGTACTGCTGGATTAGACGATCATTTGAGGAAAGCGTTTGATTGTCAGAAAGGTAGATGCTCTGCTGCCAAGATTCTGCGGTCGCGGTACCGGAGTTCAGAAAATCCCAAGAGACAGTGATGGTCTGACCCGAATTCGCACTCGCGGGAGCATCCAGATCGCGCACTTCGATGTCTGGATGCGTCATCGTGACGATTCCGCCTTGCAGACCGTTGTTCCCTTCGTAAGGGCCTTCGAAGATTCGGTTGTTGTAGTCGGTGACGATGACAAGCCGATAATCGCCATCGACGACGTCGGGCAATTGCCGCGTCATCATCGAGGTGTAGGTCTCGCCTGGCTGCAACGTTTGACTGTGTGAAACCGTTCCGACGGTCCAGCGTTGCCCCGTCACGGTGGACTCCAAGTACAACCGGTCGTTCCAACTGCGGTTGGTCGCCTCGTCACCCTGGTTGATGACTTCCCAAACAAAGACGTGTGACTGCCGTGGTTGGCCCGCCGTCGGTCCCGAAATGGAAGTCGGCGTCAGATCGACCAGCGGCGGCAACGTGATGTCCAGGGCCGCTGACGTATAGACGTTCGCTTCGTCCGATTCGCTGATTTCGTTGTTGTCGTCGATCGACGCGAGTAAGTAATACGTCCCCGACTCGAGGGACTCGAGCAACGGCAGAGAGAACATCAGATCGAGCGTGTAGCTCTCGCCGGCGTTCAACACGGCGTCACGGACGGCGCTACTGAGCGTGATGTCGTCACCGTCCAGCGTCTCATCCAGCGAGAGATAGATCCGATCCGTCCAATCGCTTCCGCCCGCGGTTACGCTGCTCGCGTTGGTCACGTCAAGGCTAAGCGTGACTTCATCGCCGAAGTTGTAATTGGTGTCCGACGTTGTGACGGTTCCGCCGACAAGATCCAGATCGGGAAGTTGCCAATCGAAAGTCGCCGTGAATTGATCTTCAGGGACTTCGCCGTTGCTCGTGTCGCCGTCCTGATTCATCGGGTTGCCGACAAAGTCCAAGACTTCCGGTCCGACGGTGACCGTGTACTGGCCGTCAGAATAGTTGGACGTGTCGGGACGAATCTCGAACGTACGATTGGTTCCCGTCGTCGGCGTCACCGAAACCATGTTGACCGGGTCGCCGTTGGGATCGAGCAACGTGACATCATCGATCGTGAACTCGTTGGGATCGATCGGTTCGTTGAATGTGACCAAGAGGAAAGGGCCGTCGGCTTCAACAGAACTGTCCGATGCGATGATTTCCGTGACCGATGCGCCGCTTGAGAATCCGGTGATGAATTCGAGCGTGGTCGGACCGAGTTCGGGCACCAGCAATTGGCTGCCGAAGTCCAACCCCGAATAGTCGGGCGTACCGACCTTGGAACCGTGATTCATCACGATGTAGCTGTCACCCAGCTGGGGACTGTGATTGTCGGTGCGGATGGTCCGCACGGTTCCGCGTAGGTCTGCCGGGAAAAGCTGACTAGCGGGAATGACTTCAAGCGTTTGGCTGTCACTGAGCCAGGAAAGCTGCGCGACGGCCGAGGATCGGCCTTCGTAGTACTCGACGCGAATGTCGTAGCGTTGTCCGGCCTCCAGATCGATGGTCCCATCGTGATAGGTCGCCGGTTGACCGTACCATTCATCGATGATGGGTTGATCATCGATCCAAAGCCGGAATCCATCATCGGTGAGGGCTCGGAACGTATACGTTTCGGAATAGAGCGGCTCGATTTGGCCTGTCCAGCGAATGGAAAAGTCATCGGCGCCCATCCCCGGAATCGGCGCACTGCTTCCGTAGTTGAAATCGATCGTGGCATCGACGCGATTGGTGAAGGGAGCCGTAAAGTTGTTGTTGTCGAAGTACTCGCCGAGCAGACCGTTCTGTCCTTGGTAACCGGTCGTTTCGAATTCGATCTGGCCGGTGACGTCCAGAACGTCATGGTCGACCACGGGGACCAAACCGCCGATCTCGAAGTCAAGGAAACCATCAGGGCCGATGGCGATATCACCGTCGATAGTCAGTCGTCCGGCGGGCGTCACCACACCGTCGCTGCGCAGATTCCCGACGAACGTTCCGTCACCGGTGAGCACCGAGTTGCGTTCAAGATTGACGAAGCCGGTGACCGTGCCATTGGTTCCGACGTTGACATAGGTGCCGCCCAGGTTGGCCGGGAAATCCGCGCCGCCGCCACTGATCTGAATGTCGCCGCCGTAGCGTGACGTGAACGTCGAGTAGCGGTTGCTGCCGGAGAGAGAACCGCTGTGCACGTCCGACAGTTCCATCAGCGAGGACAGATCGATAGCGCTGCCGACACCTTCGGCGAACACCTGGAATCGACGAAAGCGAAGGTCTCCCGACGTGGGCTCCTCCATGATCTCGACTCCGGAGAGGTCGATCGCGCCACCCTCCGAGGCTTCAATCAAGACGATCGCGTTGTAGTCATCGCCGTTGGTGATTTGTGAGACGCCCGCCAGTTCAAGCGTGCTACCGTATCCGGCCGCCTGGAGTCGCATCGTGTGATTGCTGCCGGGCGTGTCGTGGGTCAACTCGGTAACCAGCGGAAAGCTCAGCGTTGTTCCTCCCCCGGAAATCAGCGAGGCCGAGTCCGCGTTTTCGAGTTGCGGTGCCGAAACGGACGCACCGTCGAGCGTCGAGATCTCGCCACGTTTCACGGTGGTGAGCGACGGCAGAACCGTTTGATGTCCGCTGACGCGAATCGCGGTGCCCTCGGCGGTCGCCAAGGAGGGAAGTGCGAGCGACGTGGTGAGCGCTTCGACGGCATCAATGTCCGCGCCGACCGTGCTGCCTGTTGTACCGTCTTTGTTCGGGTCGTCGATCAATTGGACCGCATCAAACACCAACTGTCCCGCGGCAAAGCCCGGGAAGAACTGATCGATATCGATCTCGGAGAGCGCGCCGGTCACCGCGCCGATCTCAAAGAAACCGTCGCCATTTGCGTCGAGAGCGGGATCCAACAGCGGGAGCGTTTCCGCCGTCGGTCGAATCGCGACGAACGTGTCTTCGACTTGCGGGCCGATTTCAAAGATCTTGAGGTCGGTCTTCTCCGTACCGGAGTTTGTCAGCCGGTTGTTTGTGAACGCCAACTCGATGAGTCCACCTTGTCCGAGCGATACAAAGCCCGAACCGTTGGCGGGATAGTCTGGCGAACCGAGTGCTTCGTTGGGATCCGTCGCACTCGTCGGAACATTGCCGCCGCTGTAGTCCGGGTCGTAACGAAGGACCGCGTCGGCGAACCGTGCCGAGTCGTTGCCGTTGGCTTGACCGCTTTTGCCAATGACCTGAATGACACTGTTGGTGGCTTGCTCGAGAGCCAAGGCTGGAAAGACGCTGTCGGCATCGGAATAGACCTGCACCCCTTGAATGCTGCTGAGCGAACGGGCGTCAATGTTACCGCCACGAGTGGCGAACAGCTTGGAGTAGTAGCGGTTCGCGGAAGCCGAAATCGGCGCTTCACTGAGATCGTCGAACGAAACCAGCGCGCGGAGATCGATGTTGCTGCCGCGACCGTTGGAATAGAAGTTGATCTCGCGGAGACGACGGTCACCGGAATCCGGCTCGGTAATGGTTTGCAGTCCCGAGAGATCGACCTGCGCGCCGTCGCGAGCATCGATCTGAATCTTTGCGTTGTAGGCGTTGCCCCCGTTCATCGTCACAACGTTGGGCAACGAAATTTCGCTACCGGGCCCAGCGGCATTGAATCGGCGAAGCTGATTGCTGCCGGTGGTCGCGTGATCGTAACTGGTGACCAACGGCAATTCGATCTTTGCCCCACCAGAGGCGAACAAGCTCGTGCCGTCGATGGAACCCAAGTTGGACGCGTTCAAGCGACCACCGCCGTAGAGGTTGATCCTGCCTCGAGTTAGCGTCGCAAGTTGTCCGAGATCGATGAAACCATCTTCGTAGGCCACGAAAGTGGTGGATGTCGCGGTCTGCAGGCTCGGGAAAGTGACTTCGCCGCCGACCGAATTCACGCGTCCGGTGTCGAACGTGGTTAATCCAGTGAACTCCATCGGGGACGACGCGATGTCGGTCGTCACCTCCGTTCCGCTCAGACTGGTGAGCGAATCCAGGATCAACACGCCGCCTTTTTCGGCGCGCAGGCGGGAAAACACATCGGTGTTCCCACCGACGAATTGATTCAGCGAGCGGAGGTCAATCACGCTTTCCAGGTCGATCGCATTGAACCGGATGTAGCGTTGCCGAGTGTCGCCGGTTTCCCCATCGAGTACCTCCGCGACGGACGACAAATCGATCGTACCGCCCGCGTTCGCAGACACATCGATCCGCGATTGATAGAACGTTCCGCCGGTGAACCTGGTCAGGCCGCTT
>JBCBLJ010000177.1:0-11941 GCA_038520195.1 Planctomycetota bacterium | reverse complement strand
TGCTCGATCAGGTCGGAACGCAATCGGCCGAAAAAAGAGAAGAAGCGGCCAAGCTGATGGATAGCCGCGCGCGGCAGATGTTCACCGAGAATGAACTCAAGGCACTTCAGAAGAAGTACGACACGGATAGCCTGGATGAGCTCGACAAGATCCTTCGTTCCGAAGGCAGCTCGTTGCTTGCACGGCAGCGAGACTTCGCGGATATGATGCTCGGCCACATGTACATGCGGAGCAAAGTCGACCAGGATCCGGAAGTGACGATCGCGGAAATCAACGCACGCTACACGAGGGATAACGAGAAGTACCGACAGGGCGCTCAGGCTCGATGGGAACAACTCTCGGTACTGTTCTCCAACCATCCCTCACGAGAGGCGGCGCAGAAAGCGATTTCGGACATGGGCCGAGAAGCTTACTTCGGCGGCAACCTACAAGCGATCGCACGCCAAAAGAGCGAAGAGCCATTTGCGGATGATGGCGGCGTTCACGAATGGACGACGAAGGGTTCGCTCGCTTCCAAGCCGATCGACGAACAAGTCTTTTCGATCCCGCTCGATCGAATGAGCGAGATCATCGAAGATGAGACGGGTTTGCACATCATTCGTGTTCTCGAACGCAAGCAAGCGGGCGTTCAACCGCTGGCCGAACTGCAAGATCAGATTCGCGAGGAACTCAAAAAGAAGAAGATCCTCGACTCGCAAAACGAGATGCTCAAGCAAATGCAAGAACGCGTCCCGGTGTGGTCGCTCTTTCCCGATGACTTTCCGGGTGCAAAGCCACTGCGTGGTCGCACGGCCCAGCGTCCTGTTTCCCAACGGTTTTAATGGCAACACGAAGGTTCGTTCTGAGCGCAATTTTTCTTGCGGCCGCGATCTCGTCGGGTTGCGGACAACTCGCGTATCGACTTGACCGCCGGCCTCCCAGTGAGTTTGTTCCAAACCCGCTTGAACTTCCGCCAGCGCCGGATCAATTCGTTTGGTCTCAGGTCATCGACACGCTCGATGACTACTTTCGTATTGCCCGCGAGCAACCGGTCCAGAATTCGAGCACGCTCTTGATGGACGGCCGAGCCGAAACGTCGTATCGAGCGGGCGCGTCACTCGCTGAACCGTGGCGGAAAGACAGCACGGCAGGTTTCGAAGCGCTCCAGAGTACACTTCAATCGATTCGCCGAAAGGCGATCGTGACGGTCCAGCCGCGCGGTGCCGGATACACGCTTCAGGTCATTGTGCACAAGGAACTTGAGGACACCGACCGAACGCAATACGCGACTGAAACGACGGCCACCCGACGCCACGACGGAACACTCGTCCGTCGCGACGATGGAAACGATGACAACCCTCAAACGCTCGGTTGGATTTCGCTCGGACGCGACACTTCACTGGAACAACGAATTTTGCGTGACATTTTTGACCGAGTCACCAGACGTGACGGTCGTCGCGGATTGTTCAACAAACACAAATAGCGGCGGACTGCTTGCCCCAGCCCACACTCTGTCCGCCGCGGCGCTAATTTTTCGACATCCGCGCGCCGATACCTACGCTGCCAACGTCCGATTCTCGCGCAGCAAACGCGGGAATGCGACCGTGCCTGGCCCCACACGCCTCCTCAGTGTTTGACTGCATGATCGGGATTTCTCACCCAGCTATCGCCTTCGACCAGTTCCGTCTCCACATCGAAGAACAACTGTGCCGAATCGGACAGTTGGAATGTGGACAATTTCCAATGACGAGCCGCGAAATGTACCGTGGCGGAGAAGCGTGCGGCTTCTACTTCTGCATTCATGGCCCGCGAAGCGTCAAACTGGTCGCCGTTTATGACCATGGAAAACAGAAGACGATTTACTACGGCACCGACGGCGTGCGGCGGGCGCAGGAAACGATCAACTTGAGGATGCCTTCTCCTCCGCTGCGCTCGGCCTGAGGTATCGCGGTACGACTTCGAATGGGCTTTGAAAGAGTCTTTCGGAATGGTCGGATTGAAGCATCAGCTTGCATGCGAGACGCCCAACCCCCACGGCATCCACTTCCGATCGCTTCTGGAACCATTGACTCTGGTCGGTCGGCACGACCTTTACGTCACCGATCAGCTTCAGAGGACCGTTTGCGGCGATGTCCTGTAATCGTCGTTCCCACTGTTCCATGCCCAGGACTTCGGCGCGGTCTTCCCATTGCCCGGCATTCTGGCTGGAAAGCTCTTCGGTCGTAAAAGTCGCCGCGTAGACTTGGCCCCGATAGGCGTTCATGGCCACCGCGAGTGTCTCGCCGAGCGGGTCGCTGGTGGGACTGAATTCCCCAACCGCGTTTGCCAGTGCTGCCAGAGAACCGACCGGCAAAACGGGCAAACTGAGCGCATAGGCAAGCATTTTTGCCGCCGTCACTCCGATACGGAGTCCCGTAAATGACCCGGGACCTGCGGCCACCGAAACCCAGCGGAGCGAGATTTCGGAGTGTCGGCATTCGGTCAACAGCTCGTCGAGATGCACCGCGAGCGTCGCGGCCGTTCGGCGATCGCTCGGGAGCTGCTGCGCCGAAACAACCGTTTCGTCCTTCAGGATTGCCAGGGAACCGGTCTTTCCAATGGTTTCGATGGCGATTTGGTATGCCGTCACTTTCTCGGCCTCCGATGCCGGTTTGAACGGGAGCCTCGATTCGAGAACGGGTTGATGTGCGTGGGATTGCCGCTAATTTCTGGTTCCCTTTACAATTTGAGGTTTCACCCGCCAGCCCTCCCTACTTTGCCACTAATTGGACGGATCACGTGAGGCGAGCCCTGATCAGCGACATTCACGGAAATCTTGAAGCGCTGCTCGCGGTTCTCGGCGACATTCGGACTCAATCGGTCGACGAAATTTACTGCCTCGGCGACATCATTGGCTACGGGCCGAATCCTTGCGAATGCCTGGATCAGGTGATGAAACACTCCCAGGTGACGATTCTGGGGAACCATGACCAGGCCGCCTTGTTCGACCCCGACGGGTTCAACCCCATGGCCCTGCAGGCGATCTACTGGACGAGAGACCAGCTGGACAATGGCCCGGGATCGAGCGGACAGGTCAATGGCCGATGGGATTTTCTCGGCGAGTTGCCGCGATTCCATGACGACGGAGACTACAAATTCGTCCACGGCTCGCCGCGTGACCCGACCAACGAATATGTCTTCCCGGAGTACATTTTTGACCAGCGGAAAATGGAGATCCTCTTCGGCAAGGTTAATCAATACTGCTTCATGGGGCACACCCATCTGCCGGGGATCTTCACCACGAACTGTGAGTTCATCCAACCGGACGAGTGTGACTACGAATATCAGCTCGGCGCTGAAAAGGCGATGGTCAACGTCGGTAGCGTCGGTCAACCGCGCGACGAAGACAACCGCGCCTGCTATGTCGTGCTCGACAAAGACACACCGGCGGGCCCACTGGTGACTTTCCGTCGAATCGAATACGACATCGAAGTGACGGCCAACAAGATTTACGCGCAATCGGATCTTTCCGATGCCCTCGGCGATCGCATCAAGCATGGGCGTTAGGTCCGAGCAGAACTCTTTCCGCGAAACACCTCTCTCGTGCCACGTACCGCGATCCTAAGCGACATTCACGGTAACCTCACCGCGCTCGATGCCGTTCTTGAGCATGTTCGCGGTCAGCAAGTCGATCGCATCGTTTGTCTCGGTGACGTGGTCGGCTACGGGCCCAGGCCTTGTGAATGCCTGGACAAAGTTATGGAATTTGCCTTTTGTGTTCTCGGCAATCATGACAGCAGCGCGCTGTTCGATCCCGAGGGATTCAATGCCGCGGCCGAACAGGCCATCTTCTGGACTCGAAGCCAACTGGAACGCAAACACGTTCCCGAAACCGTCGACGGGCCAAATCGCTCTCGGCTACGGATGGACTTTCTGTGCGGCTTGCCGAGAAGCATCCGAGAAGAAAACACTCTCTTCGTGCATGGGTCACCACGTGGACCCACCAACGAATATGTGATGCCCGAGGACGTTCAAAACACCAAGAAGATGGAGAAGCTTTTCTCGCTCGTTCCCCACCTGTGTTTCCAGGGGCACACTCACGTCCCGGGTGTCTTCACAACGGATGGCCAATTCATCCGACCGGACGACCTATCAGACGGTTACGACACGTCCGACTCATCGCTGCGGTTGATGATCAACGTCGGCAGCATCGGACAGCCCCGCGACGGCGACCCCCGTAGTTGCTACGCGATCTTCGATGGTTCACGAGTGTTTTTTCATCGAGTCGAGTACGACATCGACCAGACCATCGCACAGATCGAAGCCGAAGCGGAGCTGGATAACTTTCTTGGGCATCGGCTTCGCGACGGCCGTTGATTCGCGACGGTCGCTGCATCAAGGCTGCAAGCACGTCTTAAAGAATCTACCGCTAAAATAGCGCGACGGGAACGAAGTATCGCGGCTCGAGAGCGGCTTACGTGCAAGCCTTGCCCTCCCGGATGGGAGTGTCGCGTTTCGATCACCCTCTCCTCGCTGCGCTCGACTCTCCCTCGAGGAAAGTAAAGCAAATTGATACCTCCAAGCGATATCAATTTGATACCCGCAACACTAGGCCGATGATGTTCTCGGCGGACCGGCGACGCCCTGGCGTGTGACCGATCCGTGCCGATCCCCGGCACGCGAAGCGATGGTCCAGCCGGTTTCCTATAATCGTGGCTTTCTTCCCCGGCTGAAGGCGATGCCATGCGACTGAACGTTCTGATTTTTTGCTTGACCGCGCTGATCATCACGACCGATCACGCACGTGCTCAGTCCGCATTCGTTTGGCGTGATCTCTTCAATGGCAAAGACCTCGAAGGTTGGGTCGACGTCAACACCTCTCCCGACACCTGGTCCGTCCGCGACGGAATGCTGGTGTGCAGTGGACAACCGATCGGCGTGATGCGAACCGATCGGATGTACGAAAACTTCGTTCTTGAAGTCCAATGGCGACACATGGAGAAGGGCGGCAACTCCGGGATGTTCCTTTGGTGCGACGCAGTTCCAAGCGGAAATCGGTTGCCGATGGGGATGGAAGTGCAGATGCTCGAACTCGATTGGGTCAATCAACACAAACGGGCCGATGGCACGTTGCCTCCGATCGCCTATGTGCACGGCGAGTTGTTCGGGGCCGGTGGGATGACTGCGATCCCCGCCAACCCCCGGGGCAATCGCAGCAAGTCACTGGAGAATCGATGCAAAGGGGTCGGGGAGTGGAATCACTACGTCGTGGTCGCCGTCGACGGAACAGTGAAGCTTTCCGTCAATGGCAAGTTCGTCAACAGCATCCGCAATGCGTCGAAAAAGAAAGGCTATATCTGCCTTGAATCCGAAGGCAAAGAAATTCACTTTCGCAATCTGCGAATCATGGAGTTGCCTGCCGGGATGGCGGACGAGAACACCACCGTGAAGTCGTTGACGGAAATCGAAGACTGACTCTCGACGATCGTTGAAACTCCCGGACTATCGGTGCAGCGGAACGACTGACGCCCAGGTCTCGCCCACCCGAAGCTCGTCGAATGCCATGATCGCGTTTTGATTCGACCAGAGGTGCAGCTTTCGAAGGAAACCGGCGTGCTCGTGAGGCGGCGCGATCGCATCCCACTGGGTCGGTTCGGTCACTCGCGGCGGATCTCGGTCGGTAAAGACCTTCGCAAAGATGTTGTCGGGCTTGTCTTTGTGTAGGACCAGTTTCGTCACCACGAAGTAGACCTGTTCCACATCGAGGCGAATCGGCGCGATCGAGTTGTATCGCCCCACTCCCGTTGATGCGGTGAAGTGGTCTCGATGATCGAAGCTGAGGCCGAACGCGATGTTCACGTGGTCGAGTTCGGCGACATCTTCGTCGGCCGTT
This sequence comes from Planctomycetota bacterium, assembly GCA_038520195.1. Classification (GTDB taxonomy): domain Bacteria; phylum Planctomycetota; class Planctomycetia; order Pirellulales; family Pirellulaceae; genus Stieleria. The sequence goes on along the minus strand of JBCBLJ010000177.1, from coordinate 6,090 downwards.
CGACTCGCCATGAAAGTCAGGCCGCCACCGGTTCCGATGGTTCCCATCGGAGCAAGCCGTCGCTTTCGCATCAAAAAGCTTGCGTAAACGACGCGGTCCTGATTCAGATCGATCGGTTCGGCGAGCTGCCTCGCACTCACACTCGCGTTGGGAAGAACACAGTAGGACGCGCTGGTTCGCCGGACCCAGGGGATCCCGGACATCATTCCATCGTGTCGCACCAGCGCGACCGGTGGTTTGTCTGGCTGGGTATGCGCGTGCCAGCCTTGCTCCCAACCCGAACCCGTTGAGTCCAGGGGCAACAACCCGGATGCGTAACTGAACGGTTCTTGCGCCAACTGGCGGCCACGCGAAGACTCGAGTTCATCGCGAATCAATTCGAGGTCCTCGTATCGGCTGATCGGTCGTGGGATCGCGGTCCCCGCTTGATCCTTGGGACCCACGAAAGCGCTCGCCTCACCGGCGGACAAGAGCGACTCATTCTTGATCGCGACGGCATCGACCGGCAAACAAGTCACGGCTCCGTCGAGCACCTGAACCTCGCTTCGGCCGGCGGAGGAGACGTCCACTTCGAATCGCGTGCCGATGTCAACGATCTTGGTCGTTGGCGTTCGCAGCTTGAAACCCAATTCGGCTTCGGTCACGCTCACGACGACGTGTCCCTCATCTACATTGACAGTCCCGTCGGCACCGAATTTCATCCGCGCGGGCTCGGATCGCGCGTCGATCAGAAGTTCAGTCCCAAGTCGCGTGTGGATCCGTCCAACGCCCGAAAGCAGTTGTACTTCGCCGGCCGCGATGTGGTCACCGAGCGACTTAGGCGGACTCCACCGCGCTTCGTGCGACAGCGTGACGGTCGCCAAAAGCTCGTCCCGCGTCTGTTCGTTGGGCGCTTGCGGCGGTCGCACTTCTTTCATCATCGCCGGTCGACCGAGGTAACTCTGCGTTAAGCCAATCATTAATGTAAGAACGGTCGCCACCGCGAGGCTGACGCCCCAGAACAAAGGAGACGTGACCAGCGTCTGCGTCGACACGCCATGAGGGTCCGAAGACGGAAAGAGCCCCTCGCCCGATAAAACGTCGAGTTCGCAAGCGCCATCGAGCCCTTCGTGATGCTCCAACAAAAGCGCGTCAAGCATCAGTTCTTCGGACACCACCTCACGCAACTTCGGATCCTGCCGCAGTCGCTCATTGAGATCTTGCAACTGAGCATCGGTCGCCTCGCCGCTTTGCGCCATCAAGAGCAGTGTTCGGAATTCGATAGGACCATTGGAACTCATACCGTTACTCAATCTCGCTTAACAAGTCGTCGCGTACCGTGGTTCGGGGGTTCAGCGAGGTACCGCCTGCTGCGTCTCGCCACCTCCCCATATGATTTCATCCCGATTGGGCTATTCGTAGCTCGATGCAACGCTTGAGCTTTTGCCTCGATCGATGCAGCAAACTCTTCAACGAATCAACCGTCTTGCCCGTTTGACGCGACAGCGCCGACAGCGGCTCGCCACTGTTGTACCGAAGCCGAATGATCTCCGCCTGCTCTTTGCGAAGCCGTTTCAAGCACGCGTGCAGTGCCCGTTGACGAGCTGGCAGTTGGTCAAGCTGTGATTCAATGACTTCAAACAACAACTCGGAAACGTCCGGTTGGAAAACGACGCGGTCGCGGGTGCGATCACGCACGAACCCGAGCACCTCAAATCGAGCAATCGCCAGCGCCCATGGGAGGAACGGCTCCCCCGTCCTGAACTCGGACGACTTCTGCCAGATCGTGAGATTCGTCTTTTGCAGAATATCCAAAGCATGATCGAAGTTGCCCACCGAAGCCAAGATAAACGCCTTGAGCTGGCTTTGGTGGCGGGTGAGCAGACTGACAAACTCAGCGTCATCCTGGTCGTGCGCGCCTGCTGGTGGCTGTTCGAAGCCGCCGAACGGCAGCTCGGCGCGTTCGTTAGGGAGCTTCCGCTCGGTGTTGAATGATGAATCGTTCTTCAAACCACGCTCCGACGACGAGGCTCGCGGGGAAGGCGGGCAAACATCTGGGCAAACATCAGCGGGAAAGCTCGAAGCCTCGCAACGGTTTGGTTGAAAACGCCGATTTGGAGTGGTTCGCTCGCGCCACGTTTTAATCGGAGCCTAATCCGCGGACGTTTGGTATCTCCGCCAACCTGGCGATGGTTGCGATTTTTCGAAAAAGATTGACACCATTCGAAGAGCCGAGGAGATACCAGTAAGCCGGCGTAATGTTCGGCTCCGTACTCTTAGCCTCCCATTCGGGCTGCTATTCGTCCTTCTCCTCCCCCTGGTGGCGACTTATGAATCGAACCTCACCCCGGCGAGCATTCACGCTCGTCGAACTTCTCGTGGTCATCGCGATCATCGGAATCCTCGTTGGACTGCTTCTGCCCGCCGTTCAAGCGGCCCGCGAGGCGGCCCGTCGAATGAGCTGCAGCAACAATTTCAAGCAGATCGGGATTGCGATGCACAACTACCATGCGGCCTACAAGTCATTGCCGATGCATGGTGGCGGGACGACCGACAATCTCACTCAGCACATCTGGCGACCGTCGGAAATCTCGAACAACGGTCGTTTGAGCATGCTCGTAGGATTGACGCCGTTCATGGAACAGCAAGCGATTTGGGAGCAAATTTCCAATCCCAGCGCGACCGATTCGCGCGGCAACACCCCACCCAATGCCAGCGGCAATGGAGGCGCTCAAGCGCTACGCAATGGTGGGAACTTCAGCCCCATGGGGCCGACCCCCGACGAGATCCTCTACACGCCTTGGGCCACCGAAATCCCGACCCTTCGTTGCCCGAGCGATCCCGGCGTGGGCCTACCTGCGTTGGGTCGAACCAACTACGCGGCGTGTCTGGGTGATTCCGCCGAAAGGGCTCAACAAGGTAACTGGCGTAACAATGTGATTCCGCTGGGACAAACCAATACGACACTGTCGATCGAAATCCAAGGCGCCGCACGCGGCGTCTTTGTCACCCACAGGCTGACGAAGTTCCGCGATATCCTCGATGGGCTATCGAACACCGTCGCGGCCGGCGAAATCGCAACGCACCTCGGTGACCGTGACGCTCGAACCATCGCGACGCAACGTCCGTGGTCATTCGTTCGCAACTTTCCTCCGAACGATTGCAAGTCTCTATTGGACCCCGAAGAACCACGTTTCTGGCTTGAGTCACAGGCGGTCGTGGGAGGCACCGGCGGTCGAGGATTCCGATGGGCGGAGCACCTTCCCAATAGCAGCGGGTTCTTTACCGCTTCACCGCCGAACAGCGAAATCTGCACCGAGCAGAACAGCGGCAACTCGGGTTGGTACACCGCTTCGAGTCGTCACCAAGGCGGTGCTCATATCCTGATGGCCGATGGCGCTGTCATCTTTATCACCGACTCGATCGAGTCCGGCGATCAGAACGCACTCGGTCTGAACGCGTACCGCTCGCCCGGCAGAAAAAGCCCGTACGGGCTTTGGGGTGCACTCGGTACCCGCGGTGCGAAAGAGACGATCGAAGAAGAACTCAACCAGTAGTTCAACGTCTTGTGATCCCGGCCAGTCGCGCGCGAATCGTGCGGCTGGCCTTTCTTTTTTCGATTGACTCCCCGCGGTTGGTCCGCACTCGCTTAGGAAACACCATGCGTCCTCTTTTCGCCCTTCTTTTTTCGCTTTCCGTCTTCGCGTTCGTCGGGTGTGACGACCCTCAACCGAAGAACATTGCCGAAGACCTCGAACAGTCTGATATCGACGAATACAATCGCATGCTTCAAGAAGAGCAGGCTTCGATGGCTGCGGGCGATGAGGCGGCCAAAGCCGCCGGCGTCGAATAAACGCCTTCTCGAGTCTTTCCGCTTGAGAGCCTGGATATGCATTGGGTGTCGGCAGCTTCTCGCGCTCCGCACCCTTTCGCGGCATTAGGTCCTTCGTTCGGTCAGCGCTCATGAGACGAATGCACTCGATTCGATTTCTTACGGGCCTGTTCGTCGTATGCGTATGCATCGGATGTACGCCGGACGAAGAGAGCGAGCCGGCGGCATCCGCCGAGGAACGGACTGTCGAACCACTCGACGCGGCCAAGCAAGCCGCGTTGTTGGGGCAATGGACGCAGGCAGAGACCTTCGTCCGCCAAGCCTTGATCCAAGATGCGACCGACCCGGAATCGGTTCGTTTGGCTGCGCGAATCGCGTTTGAACGCGGGGACCAAATCGCGGCGGCACAGTATCTCGCGGATGCGTCGACGCTGGACGGGTTTGAAGACCCTGGACTTGTCCAGCAAGCGACCATCGGCTTCGTCTCGGTCGGGAAACTCTACGAAGCCATTGCCTTCCTTGAGAAGGTGGTCGCAAAGCATCCTGACCGCAACGAACCGCGGCGGCAACTGTTCGATTTTCTGATCAACATCGAAGAAACTCACCGCGCCGTCACTCACGGGCGAAGACTCGTCCGCGAGCGAGAATTCGATCGAGTTCTTTTGTTCTCCCTTGGAACGCATGAGCAGCGTGACATGGAAACGAGTTCGATGGCGATGCTCAGTCAGCGGAATCCGGATGACCCACGCCTTCGGTTGGCGGAGGTTCGAGGCAAGTTTGACGTCGGCCAGTGGGACGGAATCGAAGCCACGCTCCTCGAGATCCTCCAGCAACACCCCGACACCGTCGCCGCACAAATCTTGCTCGGACGCTACTTGGTCGAGACCGATCAATTCGATCGTCTCGAGTGGTGGAGTGGCTTTGTGACGCACAACACTTCTGAGACGTGGCAGTATTGGGATATCCTTGGCAGCCTTTCATTGGAGCAAGGTCGTCATGCCGCGGCCGCGCGGGCGTTCTGGGAGTCGACGCGCCGCAATGCGGATGTCGGGGAAGTCTTCGCGAGACTGGCGCGGACACTCATGATCATCGAAGCCGATGACGACCTGATCGATAACGAAACGGTTTCCGCGGTCGACCGTCGAGCACAATTGCTCGCTCGCTACACGCAGGACAAGGAGCGTTTTTACAAGCTCGGCAATCGATCCAACACGGTCGCGAAAGACGTCGCGCTCACTCTGCTGGAATTGGGGCGACTGTGGGAGGCCGAAGCATGGACGGCGTTCGCGATGACGATTCCTGATGAAAACATCGAGGAAATCAAGCAAGCACGTCAGCAGATCATCGCCAAGCTGCGGCGTGATACGCCCTGGCAAGCGACTCAGATGCATCCGGCGGTGCGATTGGATCTCAGTCATCTGCCGGAACCCGAGTTTCGATCCTTCGCCGCGGGCGGCCTAGCACCTGCATCGGCGAGCTTTGATGAATCAGTCGCGCCTTGGCTCGTCGATGAAGCGTCGCAAAAGGGACTGCGTTTCGAAACCAAAAGCCCGTTGTCCGAGAACAAAGCGATTCCGATTTTTGCTCAGATGGAATCGGGCGGCTGTTCGATCGATTTCGATCTCGATGGATGGAGCGATCTTTACGTCGCTCACTCCGATGGACGCCCCACGAAGGCGGACTCGGCACCGAACCGACTGCTGCGGAACTTGAACGGACGGTTTGAACCGGTTGGCCCGGCACTGGGAGCGGGCGATCGCGGTTTTGCACAAGGGGTCACCTATGGCGATCTCAACGAAGACGGATTCGCCGACCTCGTGGTCTTGAACTATGGAGTGGATCGTGTGTTCTTAAACAACGGTGACGGTTCGTTTCGTCGTGCCGATTGGATACCCGAAGACGCTCATGGTTGGTCGACCAGCGGGGCCGTCGCCGACGTCAATGGCGATGGCATCACCGACCTGTTTTGCTCGCGATACTGTGCCGGACTCGATGCCGTCGAAACCGCCTGTCACGACGCCGATACGGGCCGGGAAAGCCCCTGCTTGCCAACTCAATTCGCCGCCGCCCGCGATCGTTTCCTGGCGGGGAAACGCGAAGGCGGCTTTCGCGACGTCACCGACGAGTGGATGGACGCCCCGCTCAAGCTCGGACGCGGCCTGGGCGTTGTTGCGGGTCAGCTGGATCACCGACCGGGCATCGACTTTTTTGTCGCCAATGACATGACAAACAATCACTACTGGAGCGTCGACAATAAGTCCGAAGAGTTCCGGCTCGGT
>JBCBLJ010000485.1:0-6412 GCA_038520195.1 Planctomycetota bacterium | reverse complement strand
GTGAGATGGTGTCGGAGCACGACGAAACGCGGGTCGGGACCCAATGCTGGGCAATTTCAACCATCGAAGAAAGCGCAGCGGACAACAGAACGGTCATGGCCGAAGCGAACAGCAGACGGACTGCATTTCTACCAACTCCCGCGAGTGTAAGGACTCCAAGGAAGCCAAGCGGAATGCCGGCGAGAAGGTTGATCGCGAGATCGCTTTTCGAGTTGCGCGTCATAGATGCCCACTCCGCAACCGCGTCGTCGAAACGTCCTTCGCCAAAGTGAAATGGATAGAGCGATCCAAGCACCAGCATCCCCGCCGAGACCATGAGCCAACGCAGTGCGTGTTTTCGACTCATCTCCTGTTCAACTTCGGGAGACATCGGCTCCCCTCGCGCGTCCAGTAAGAAAATGTCGTATCGGCTGTTCAATGACGCGTGTGAGCGTCCAGGCTACCAAGCAGGCAAGCGTGAAGGACACGATTGCAAGCACCAGCGACGATGGCGTGATGCCTATCTCCCGCAGCCCACGTCGGGTGAGGCGAATCACGGGGAAGTGCACCAGATAGAACGCATAGGAGATCTTTCCGCCGAAGACGAGCCACCTTCCTGATAGCGCTCGGTTGATCCTGTGGCTTCGGATCGCCAGGTAGACGATGGCCGCGAAGAGCGCTGGCACCAATGGAAAAGCGTAGCGACTTGCGGGCAGGCCGAAACCTACTGGTGCGTAAGCCATCGCGAAGAAAAGAACCAACACGCCCAACATCACCGCGGTTTCCGAAAGCCAACCGGGAATTCGATTGCGCGAACGATGTGTTAGCCAACCGGTCATTGCGCCCGTCAGAAAGATCGGAAGATGGATCGGTAGTCCATGACGCCACACTGAAGCGTCGCCGTTGGAGAAGTCCCCGTTTGTTAGCTCCAGGATCGCTGCGAGGCTCCACGCTGAAATGGAAAGTCCGCCGAACGCGAGCATTAGCGAGCGATCGCTGTCGCATCGCAGAAGTCGAAGAACACAAAGCAAGCAGTACCAGAACAAATAGTACTGAACGATGAGTGCGATCGCCCAAAACGGTTCACTGATCGAATAGAGCGATTCGGGCCATAAGTTGTGAACAAACGCGAAATGAGCCCACCATTGCCAAGCCGCTTCGGCGTCACGGAACAAGTGCCCCAGCCACATCGCCGCGAGAACGACCCAATAGAGCGGAACGATCCTTGCGAAGCGGCGAGTCAGAAATCCATCGATCGCCGTCGAAAGCCGTCCGTCGGCGGCGGCTACCCACAAAGGCAACGCAAGACAGTAGCCACTTAATAGTAAGAACATGGCGACGCCAAGCCGTCCATTTTGCAGCACTTGCTCGAGGCGGAATGGGCCAATCTGAAGTCGCACGGAGACCGTTTGTTCAAGATGCACCCCAAAGATAGCGATACCAGAGAGCGCTCGAAGCCCATCGAGAGACGGTTCATAGGGACGCACGACGCCTGCTGAAGTCTCATCCATGGATCAAGTTGACTTCGGATGAACAGGACAGTGTGTCACTCGTCCGACGCGGCGGAGACGCAGATCGCCATCATCATGTAGGGCAGAACAAACATGGTGGTCGTCAAAAACATGCCAACACCCGTTGCGACGGCGAGTGTCACGAGTGCCCACCGGGCAGCCGCGCATTTTTCGCGACGCACTCCACGAGAACCTGACGCAACAGCCAATAGAAAGCAGATGCCATACAGGCCGAGTCCGGGCAGCCCCGTCTCAGCAAAGACGTTGAGAAGGAAGTTATGCGATGAATAGTGTTCCAATTCGTTGGCGTATTCACCGATCCGATTGACAAAGTTTCCTGGCCCGACACCGAACAAAGGGTGATCCGTGCCGATCTCGAAACTTTCCCGAAACAAAGTCATCCGCTTGTCACTCGCCCATCGTTCCGCGTCAAAGAAAAGTGTTCCGAAGCTGGTACTACGGAACCAGAATAGTGAGCCACCCAACGCGGGAAGTCCAAGTAAGATTCCAAGAGCCTTGTGCCTGCTCGTCACCCATATGGCGATCATGCCAAACGTGAGCCCGATCGCCGAGCCCCGGTTCTCGACACGGAAAATGACCCAGGCGAACCCGAACGCGACAACGAGAAAGGCCAGACGCTTCCACCACTTGTCGGAAGACACAATGAGGTACCCGACCAGCGGAACCGCCATTGCAACGTCGCTCGCGATCCCCGCATCGCGATACTGCACCGGATCCAAAAGAGCGATCCGAACCAAGAGTGTGATCACCAACGACTGAGCGATCAGAGTCAACGTCCTCGTCCGATCCCTAAGCATCAGGATGCAAGCCGAGATCGCGGCGGCTTGAAACAAGCGACAGGGATGGAACTGAAGGGGAGGTTCGTAGCCGCCGTCGGAAAGCGTCGCAACGACGGCACAAACAAAGCACCAGGTAAGAAAGCCGGCAAATGCACACACATATGGTTGGCGCAAGCATTCCTTTTTCGCCTGCGAACGGTGACCGATGAAGACGGACGCGAGAGCCAGCGCCGCGGTGATGGTTTGGGTGCCGACGCCCTGTGCGTAAATCCAACTAGTGGAATGCACCCGAAAGAGGAAGCTCAACAGGATAAACGTGGCGATGCCGATTGTCGGTCGCCATGGTGCGGCCAGAAGAACTAGCTGCGACGCGCAAAGGAAGGCGGTCAATTGCCACCGAGGTGTCCAATCCGGTGGAATCGCATTGGAACGCGGCTGCCCCGAGAGCCCATGCGGGAGCCATGCCAGGTGGTCTCTCAGAAGAAGATGACCGGCCGAGGCTAACACGGCGCAAACGAAGAGAGCAAACGCGATGCGCCTCACGCGGCTACGCAATAGCATGCCGGTAAAGTCATTCGCTTTAAGGCACGGTGTCACGCGGCCAGACTCTGCCAATCCGCTCACCCCACCATGCCGACAGCTACGACTCAATCCAGGTCGCGAAAGCCTGAGCCTTCGCGTCCCAGGATTCGTTGCTGAGTCGGCTGCGAAGCCGCTCGACGTCCCGTGTTGAACGCTGCTTGACCAGGGCCAAGCAGCGTTCAACAAACTGCTGGGTTGTTTCGACCGCGTCGAGACAATCACGCCAAGGTTCAACCGATGGCAGCCGTGTCGCAACCACCGGCCGTTCGGTCGCAAGATACTCTTTTAGCTTCAGAGGCTGCATCGCGCGTGTCACAGGAGCATCGACGTAAGGCATGATCAATGCTGTTGCTCGCCTTGCGTAGCTTGGCAGTTCGTGGAATGAAACCGGTCCCGGCATTCGTACTCGTGAGCAGTTTGCTAAACGCGGGTCGGGATCCTGTTGCGGGCCAAGAAGCACAATCGTGCCTTCGCTCAGCTGTTGTGACAATGCAACGATCCAATCCGCGTTCATGCGTTGATCGACCACGCCCCAAAACAAAAACACGGGGGCTTCGAAATTGCCTCCGCTGGGCCCGCTGCCCGATTTTGCCCAGAAATCAAGATCCACACCGTGCGAAAGCAACTCGGATTGATGTCCACGTCTCGCGATCGAGTCTTGTAGCGTGCCACTTACCGCGATGATGCGGTCCATCTTTGGGAGCAGCTCAGTCTCCATCTGGCCAAGCATGTCTCCCGAGAGTCCAGGCCAAACCGAAAAATCGTCCACGCAGTAGTAAACCCATCGCTTCGCCGGCAGATTTTCGACAAGATCGGCGACAATCGGGATCGTCGTCACCACCGTGGCATCGCGTGAACGCTCGTAAAGTTGCCGCGTGAGAAGACGCTTATTGATGGCACGGTGCAGTCTTCCCGACATCCAAGGCCACATCTTGGAATCGTAGAGATGGGGTTGTGCTTCTTCGACTCGATCTTCGGAGGTGTTGTCTTCCGCGACTTCCTTCCTGCCGGGCAACACCCAACCGCCGATCTTTTCGAACCCGCGCCGGAGGGTGAGCCAATCCAAACGCGGCGGTCGCATTCCAATCGTGTTGACCCACAGCACGTGGTGCGTGCCAAGAAACCGCTTCATCAAGTGTTGGCAACTACTTGGGTGGCGTCCCCAATCATCTGAAAACACAACCAACTTGGCCGGTTGCTTTTCCAAGTCCGCCGTGTTGGTTCTAGGTGGCGGGCTCTCCATCAGAATTGAAAATAGAGAAATGACGGTGCGTCAACGGTCGCCCCTACCAAAAGCAACAGAATCATCGCGTACGCGAACCCGAGAACGGGCGATGGCACCTTCGCCGCCAACGTCGTGCGCAACTGCGCGAGACGCTCGGGCTGAACGAAATGCTCCATCGACGCCAAAATCAGAATCCCCATGAAGAGATAGCTGGCGCGTCCCGGCAACCAGTTGCCCGAGATCAACGATGACCCGAAGTCAGACAGACTGGAGAGTGATTCGATCCGGAACAGCAACCATCCCAATAGCACCAAGTGGAAACAGAGGAACACCCGAGCCGCCCCACTCCTAATCATCGATGTAAATCGGTGTGCGAGCACCAGCAGCAAGCCATGGTATACACCCCACAGCACGAAATTCATTGACGCCCCGTGCCACAACCCGCCAAGAATCATCGTCAACATCAGGTTCATGGTGGTTCGACGCTCACCGCGCCGATTTCCCCCGAGCGGAATATACAAATAGTCTCGCAGCCACGTGGACAGCGTGATGTGCCAACGCGACCAAAATTCACGCACATCTTTCGCGATATAAGGTCGATCGAAATTCTCGGGCAATTGAAAACCGAGCAGCATCGCCGATCCGATCGCAATGTCGCTGTAGCCGGAAAAGTCGTTGTAGATCTGGAACGCATATCCATAAAGGGCCAGCAGGTGATCGATGGTGCCAAACTCCTTGGGGTTCGCGAAGACATCATCCACCAGCAAGGCGGCCAGCAAGTCAGCGAAAATCACCTTTTTGATCAGCCCCTGCAGGATCCGAAGAATGCCGGCGTGAAACCGCGTCGTCGTCATGCGCGGTCGTTTCGTCATTTGCGGCAAGAAATCAACCGCGCGAACAATCGGCCCGGCGACAAGCTGTGGGAAGAAGGAAACAAAGACCGCAAAGTTCAGGAAACTGGTCTCCGCGTTGAGTTTCCGACGGTAGAGATCAATCGTGTAGCTGAGCGTCTGGAACGTATAAAACGAAATGCCGACTGGCAACAGAAGTCGCGAACGCGTGATTTCGACGGGCGTACCGAAAAGTGAAACGATCTGTTCGCCCGTTTCAACGAAGAAGTTGAAGTACTTAAAGACGAACAGCAAACCAAGGTTGGTCACCAAGCTAATGATCAGTAAGACTCGGCGACGCGGTTCGGATTCCTCCTTCGCCATCCAGCGTCCCAGTTGGAAGTCAACTAGCGTCGAAAACAGGATGAGCCCAGCGTAGTATGAACTCCAGCTCATGTAAAAGATGTAGCTGGCGATCAGCAGCAACGTTCTTCGCGCTACCGATGACTGTGTGATCGCCCAATAAAGAGCGACGACGACGAGCAAGAAGACGCCATATTCGAGTGAATTGAAATTCACTCGCGGTCTCCCGATCCGGCGGTCTGGGCGACGTTCAACTCAAAGTACTCAGCCAGCCTGTTCGCGACGTGCTCGTGCCCTTTGACGGAGAAATGAACGGGATCCCGGAAGAACTCGCCCTCGCCACTTGTTCCCTCGGCAACGTCAATCACCTCCAAGTCAGGATGACTCAGAAGGGTTTTGTTCCAAGCGGTGATTGAATCGAACCACGCCACTGGGTCCAGCGTCGGTGCCGTCTTCAGCAAAACGAGCTGATAGTCTCCAGGTAGCCTCGATGGAGCATGGCTGAAACAAAACGTGCACACGATCGGGCGAGCACCCAGAGACCGCGCTCTTTCGATGAGTCGGTTCAGGGACTCAAAGTACTGCTTTTCAGCGCCGTCAGGCAATTGACGGTCCAACACGGATGCGGCGGTGATACGCGACGACACGTTGGACTTCAAAAGCTCAAAGATCGTCGTGCGTTCCGCGAGCGCGTCCATTGCATCGACCAATTGTGCGCCCAAGCCACGCGGCGTACCTGGAGCCCCGGTCGGGACGTCACGGGTCGAACCAACCAAATCTGTCGACATCTGATAGATCAGTACCACGTCCGGTTTCCACGTGGGACCTCTTAAAGCCAACTCGGCTTCATTGTCACTCAGCGAATTACCGGGAAGGCTCGCGTTCAAAATCTCGTTCGCGATCCCACGTGACTCAAGTTTCTCGCCCAGTTGGCTCGGGAAAATAGTGTTCGCGGGAACACGCGAATCGTGTGCGTGAGATGCGGAGGCGATCCATATTCGCAGGCTCCGTTCGCTGCGTTGAGCGGGGACGATGCGACTGCGGAAGGGAAACGATTCTGTTGGACCATACGTCTGATCCGTCTCCGCAAGTTTGGCTTCCAAGTTCGCGCCGGGCTTACCG
>JBCBLJ010000556.1:0-5724 GCA_038520195.1 Planctomycetota bacterium | reverse complement strand
CGGAGCCACTTGATCCATCCCAAGTTCCGTCCAAGCCCCTGCTTCAGGATCGAATTGAGCGATGAAGTCGGAAATCCTCATCCCGGTAGTCGGAGCACCGAACCATCGATCAAGCGCCCCGGAGCGTTCTTCGCTCATCACACCATCAGGCGTGACCGTCAAGAACCCTTGCTCCACTCCGTCAAGCAGAACACGGATGTCCTGATTACGAACTTCTAACGACTGTGCCAGTGCCTTGAGTTTCTCTTCGGCGGACTTTCGTTCGGTGATGTCGACGACCGATCCGACCACGAACATTTCATCTCCGATCGAAATCGGATTCAAACCCAACTCGACCGGAAACTCGCTACCGTCTTTTCGCTCGCCGAATAAGTCACGTCCGGCTCCCATGACTCGCGTCCGGGGACTCTGAAAGAAACCGTCGCGCTCGCCCGGGTGCTTGGGGTGAAATCGCTTGGGAACGAGCAACTCGATGTTTTGACCGATCATCTCGTCGCGCGAATAGCCGAAGTCGTTCTCCAGCCGAGCGTTGACCATCACGATCTCACCCGACCGGTTGATCATGACCATGCCGTTGGGTTGACCATCGAGAATCAACTTCAGTCGCTCCTCCGACTCCGCTACCTCGCGCTGTTTTGCTTCGAGTTCTTGTTCGATCACCTTTCGCTGGCTGATGTCGACGACCGAACCGAGAACGAACATCCCTTCCTCGGTCTCGATCGGGTTGAGCCCCAACTCGACGGGGAATTCGCTGCCGTTCTTTCGTTGACCAAAAAGATCCCGACCCACGCCCATCGCTCTCGCCCGCGGGTCTCTAAAGAAACGATCGCGGTCGCCGGGATGATCGCGGTGAAACCGTTTGGGAACGAGCAGCTCGATCTTCTGACCAAGCATTTCTTCGCGTCGATAACCGAAGTCTTTCTCCAGTCGCGAATTGACCATCACGATCTCGCCGGCCTGGTTGATCATCACCATGCCGTTGGGCTGGCCATCGAGAATCAACTTCAGTCGTTCCTCCGACGCGGCCACCTGACGCTGTTTTGCCTCCAGAGCCTCCTCGATCACCTTTCGTTGACTGATGTCGACGACCGAACCGAGCACAAACATCCCTTCCTCGGTCTCGATCGGGTTGAGCCCCAACTCGACGGGGAATTCGCTGCCGTCTTTCCGACGACCAAAAAGATTCCGACCCGCTCCCATCGCCCGAGGACTCGGGTTGGCGAAGTAGCCATCTCGGTGTCCCGGATGCCCCGCCCGAAATCGCTCCGGCAGCAGGACTTCGATGGACTGGCCGACGAGTTCTTCTCGCGAGTAATGAAAGTCACTCAGCAACTGAGCATTCACCAGCACGATCCTGCCGCCACGATCGATCATGACCACGCCATTGGGCTGGCCATCGATAATCGCACGAAGCTGTCGCTCGGAATGCCCGAACTCGGGGAATTCGCCTACGGGGGGAGTCTGCGTCATGGGGGCGTTGGTGTTCTCGCGACGGAGGGCGGAGCCGACTCTCCATGGCGACAAACCATGGGGTGTGTCGTGATCACTCCACCCGGACTGGAAACGACCATACGTCTCCATCGGTCGACCGACTTGGCGGTCTCAAACAGCCTTGCCCGGACGCGGGAAAACAGACAAAAGGAAGCAAGAGGTGCTTCGCCGTAACGGCACCTTGCGAGACGGGCGGCGGCCACGTTCTTCGGCGACCGCCGCGGAAATCGGAAGGCTCAGTTGGCCGCGTTCATTGATGGCGCAACGAGCGTGCCGAGGAAATCGAGAATGGCTTCGCGACCTTCCATCGGAAGTTGGAGGAAACGATCCTTGGTTCCTTGCGACTCGCCACCGTGCATCGTAATCGCTTCGAGCAAAGTCTCGGCGCGACCATCATGCATGTACGGAGCCGAATCGGCGACACCCCACAGCGGCGGTGTCCGCCATTCCTGCGTAAACCGAGTGGATTCGATGTGACCGCGAAGGTAGCGTGTTTTGGTCTCGACGATATGGCTCGTCGTCTGGTTCCGGTTTTCAACGGTAAAGCCGTCCGCACCCGAAGCAGTTCCCGTCACTTTCAGGCGACGAAACGTATCGCCAATCTTCACCTCTCGCGTGGATGAGGTGGAAGACTCGCGAGTGAATTCTTTGCTCTCCTGACCCATTGGAATGATGCGGAGCGTGAGCGGCGGCACCGGCGACGCGCTGAAGAGGTAACCCCGCGGTGAACGCATAACACTCGAACGAGGCCGCAACTCGGCTTCACCAGCTCTTGTCCGACTGGTCGAAATCCTCTCGTTCGAAATCGTTTGCGACATCGAGTATGTATTCCCGTAATAGGTACCCATTGCCGTGTCACTAACGATCTCGTCCGACCGTGTCTGTGTCGTCGTCTGATAGTCGACGCGGGTCACGGGTGTGAGCTTGCGAATGTACGGGTCCGGTGGACTGAGGTCGTACGACTTCGGTCCCATTTCATGTAACAGCAAGTCGCTGTAAAGGCCTTGAGCTTGCCCCGTATTCGGGCGATGACAAACGGCACAACCGATCGACGCAAACAGCTGTTCTCCTTTCGCCGCACTCAACCGCTGTCGCGGATCCGTCGGCACCTTTCGTGTTGGCGGCGGAAGCATCGCAACAAAGTCTGCCATCGCTCGAATCTGCTTGTCACTGATATCCGTCGACGGGTTTCGGTACGCGGGCGCCATCGCATCCGGAGGCTGCACCTTGCGACGGGTCTCCAAACCGACCTCGGCCGCGCATGCCTGATCACAAAAATCGAGCAGCGTCGGCACATTCGCTCGCCACCCGAAGCGACCCAGGCGGCCATCGGCCAAGGTCGCCAGGCGACCGCTGATCTCCGGATGTTTCTTCTGCTCGCGCTCGATCGCGCGGAGTTGCTTGCTGGTGACTTGGTCGATCAAGCCGGCACCGAACAGGGCGGTCGTATTGCGTTGGAAGATCCGTGCTCGAATCGTCGTCGAGTAACCGTCTGCTCGAGCGGAATAGAGAATCGGCGTCGCGTTCGCGCGGCGAACCTCCGCGGCATCGACCGGTCCACCGTTTTCGCTGAAGTGCGCCGAGACTTGATCCAACAAGTTCCTGCGCGCGGCAACGAACTTTGGGGAACCGCCGAAGTGTGCCAACGGAAGTGTGTTGACGATGCCAGCCCTCGGATCCACAAACCCCGGATGAAAAGCTCGAACCATTTGCGCGAGCCGATCGTTCGAAACAGGCCCGCCTTCGATCCTCATCGTTTCGATCGCGATCGTCTTGGCGTTGAACTCCGCTCCGCCGGCGCCGCCGATGCCGCCCTGTTGGTGGCAGGAGGCGCAGGACCGGGCATTGAACAATGGTCCCAAGCCGTCGTTGCCTAACGCAGGATTACGGGCCGTCCATTGGCGTTCGAACAGCTGCTTTCCCAAGACAATCGAATCCGGTGACGCTGCAAAAGCACCGAAGTTGGCCACCCAAAGAAAGGTGAAGCCGGCACACAAACGCATCAACATCGCATCAGCCTCTTTTGAAGAGCGGAATCGCGTGCAGCGTCCAGCTTCGGAATTGGGCTTGGAGTGCGAACGCAAGGGAAAGCCACTCACAATTGACGCGTCACCGGAACTCTTGCGAGTTCCGATTACCCAAATTCAAACAGGACATAGCACCAGGGACGGTGCGGCACATAGCATGTGTCGTGTACCGCTGAGAGGGCGCGGAGGCGGTGCGGACCCCTCTTTTCAAAAGCTATCGGATCCCCGCCACCTTGGTCAAGCATTTTTTCATCGCGGCCGCCTATACTGGCCGACCCATTCGAATCTCCGATTGTGACCAACATGAAACTTCAACTCTGGATCACGTGTGTTCTGCTCGCTTGTCCATGCCGCGGCGAGGACTGGACCGAGTTCCGCGGCCCCGATGGACAGGGTCATAGCAGCGCGAAAACGCTACCGCTTTCCTGGAACGAAACCAACAACGTTGCCTGGAAGGTACCGATCGAAGGTGACGGCTGGTCCTCACCGGTCGTCGCCGACGGCCGCATCTATGTGACAACCGCCGTCCGCACGCAAGGCGGTGGCCCAAAGTCACGTTCCCTCCGCACTCTTTGCCTCGACGCCGATTCGGGTCAGTCGTTGTGGAATGTGGAAGTGTTTCGGCAGGGTGGCGACGGCGTGCAAATCCACAAAAAGAACAGTCATGCCAGCGCCACGCCGATTCTGCGTGATGATCGTGTGTTCGTGCACTTTGGACCGGCGGGTACCGCGTGTCTTTCGACTGACGGCGATGTGATCTGGAAAAACAAGGAACTGGCCTTCGCGCCGATTCATGGCAACGGCGGATCGCCCGCGCTTCGCGACGACACGTTGGTCTTCACCTGTGATGGCCGCGATAAGCAGTTCGTCGCGGCACTGTCGGCGACGACCGGCGAGGTAACGTGGACCACCGACCGCCGCGCCGATGTGAAGAAGGGCTTTTCGTTTTGCACGCCGTTGTTCATCAACGTCAACGGAAAAGCACAAGTCGTCTGTCCGGGAAGCGGCGCTGTCGTGGCCTACGAACCCGAAACAGGCAAAGAGATCTGGAGCTGCAACTACGGCGAAGGATACTCCGTCGTCCCGCGTCCCGTTTATGCAAACGGTCTGGTCTTCGTCAGCAGCTGCTACGACTCGGCGAGCCTGTACGCCATCGACCCAACGGGAACCGGCGACGTCACCGACACGCACGTGCGGTGGACCATCCGTCGCGGTGTCCCGAAGACACCGTCCATGCTGGTCATCGGTAATGAGTTGTATTTTGTCGACGACGGCGGCGTCGCAAGCTGTGTCGACTCGCGCACCGGCGACCCTCATTGGAAACAGCGGCTTGGCGGCAAATACAGCGCATCGCTGTTCTACGGGGCGGAACGCATTTACATTCAAAGCGAGAATGGAAAGACAACGGTGATCGCGCCTGGCACCGAGTTTAAGGAGCTCGCGACCAACGAGCTTTCCGGTGACGAACGAACGTTTGCGTCATTCGCGACAGTGGAGAATGCGATTTTGCTGCGAAGCGAATCACACCTCTATCGCATCGAGTAACGCTATTGGTCCGCGGTCGCTTCGGAGTCGGCCCGCGGGAACGCGATGACGGTTTCAGTCGGGACCAATCGCCCGTCCCATCTTTCTCCACGGCCGTCGTTTATCAGTCGTGCCATCTCGTCGAGCCGGTAGCCGAATTGCCACTGGTTCAATGCGACCGATTCCGACTCGGGGAATCCGATTTGGGTCAGCTCATCAAGCTTTTTCGGAAAGGCACCGTGTTCACTTCGGTAGCGGAGCAGCGCGACACCGGTGCGATAGAACTTTCGATCGTTTTCCGCCTGCATGAAAGTCTCGGCGATTCCATTTTTGCTTGAGTCAGCGAATCGACCCGCCTCGGCGAATGGAAAGCTCACCAGCGTGTCCAATCGCTTGGCTGCAACGGGGGGTTGATCGCTCCAACCCTTCGCCAATCGCGAAACAAGTCTGGTCGGCGTTCCATCGGCGTAGGATCCAAGCCGCTGGTGATACTCCAGCCATTCCAGTCGCTGGCTTGGCGCAAGTCCCGTCGAAGCCGAATCAAACCAGAGGTATCGCCCCGGAAGGTCGCCGCGCAACCCACGGATACCCGCGAGCTGTTCGTTTCTCAACATATGCTTCCAACTCTCGCGAAAGGGAAACACCTGAGCGAGTAGCGCATCGAGTCGCCGCAATTGCTCCG
>JBCBLJ010000690.1:0-4511 GCA_038520195.1 Planctomycetota bacterium | reverse complement strand
ACCTCTACAGATTGCTAACCACCCACCGGGGAGATGAACCACGAAGCCGCTAGAGGTGAACCCCGGTTCGCTTAGAGGTGAACCCCGGTTCGCCCCATACAGAAACAGAAACAGGCGGGGCGCTTTCGCGGCCGCTATCGCTGCGAAAGTCGCACCCGCCAATGAGAGGAAACCCGTTGTGGGAAATCACACCCCAAAGCCAAACGCCCTAAGACTGACCATCGAGCCCGAGACCGGCGCTGGCATCAAAGCCGATCGCCAACTGGCTCGGTTCGTGAAGTGCCTGTTGCGTGTCTACGGGTGGCGGTTGGTTCGGATCGAGACACCCACCGAAGCGAGAGCGGCGACCGCGACGGATTCACAACCAGCTGCGGGAGCGGCGACGGTCAGACACTAGCGGAGATTGCTGGACTGAGTGTCGATATTTCGGTGCTTTGCACCGCATGAAGACGCTTCAAAAGCCACAGAGGACCCAATGGTGCCCCTCTTGGGTCCTTCTGAGTCTTGGCAGCTTGCCTATGCGGTCGAAGATTCCAATTTTCACAAACTTAGTCCGTCCGTCCCGCGTGTGAGGGCGGCAGGGAAGCAGAGGCGAGCGCAGCAACATGGACGCGACAGACGACAGCCAAAACGACACGCGTGCGTTAGGCGGCGACTCAGGACCTCTCAAGCCGTGCCGCCATGTTGTCGACTTGCACCTTCCAAGATGCCCCGAGTGTGGCTCTCGCGATTTGAAGACTCAGCGAAGCATCGACAACGGCGACTCAACTCGCACCCGCGTGACGTCGTGTCAGACCTGCGGGCTCAACTTCGATGTGTGCGTGATGTGACGCTATCCAGATTTTGGATCACGCGATTTTGAGACCGGTAGATTTCCAGGCATGAACGCTCCATCAAACAAACCGCTCGACGTAGCCGCCGTTGGTGTCATCGCTTCCGAATTGAGGCTGCCCGTGTCACGCGTGCATGACTTGGCTCGGCAATTGAACATCGTGCCGGCGGTGATTCTGAACAACGTCCCGCACTTCGCTCGAGCCGATCGCGAGTACATCGCGGCTCATGTTCGCGAGATGGACAGGCAGCGTTCCGCACTTCCCGACCGAACTCAAATTCAGTGAGAACCACCAATGCCCGAAACCGTCCGACTCAAAGCTGGCGAGTCAACAACCGTCGCTGGCAAAACCGTGAAGCTCTTGAAGTGTGGCACCAATCAAACAGGGACGCACGGCCCAAGGGTCCAGACCGCCACGCTCATCATTGACGACGCTCCCGAGGCTTCGAAGTCCGAATAGCCCCGGACCTCCTTTCACCCAACAGCCAACCCAAGGATTGAACATGCACCGAACACTCATCCCACAACCCAAGCGTGGCACGCCACGACGAAGCATTAGCGACAGGCTCGGCGGTCTGTTTGCATCGATGACCCAACTGGCCAGGCAGGAGGAACAGCAACGAGTCGCCACATACTCGGAGCTTGTCCAGCAGCTCGCCGCATGCGAGGTGGACGACAAAGCCACGATGCCCGAGGCGGGTGATGTTCATTCAATTTGCTCGGAAGCTGGCAAGACCACCGAGGACCTGGAGGTTGATGTTGCTCGAACTGTGGAAGTAATCCGGCTCCGCGCCGAGTTGGCGATTGAATCCGACGTTGAAGAACAGCTCGATTCGGTTCGGCTTCAATTCAAAGGGCACCAAGCCAAGTTTGAGCAGATGGTCGCTTCGATGCAGGCCCAGGGCGACCAACTCAAAGCCGAGCAGACGCGGCTTGAAGACGCGGTTCGCCGACGTGGTCACAAGGTCCAGCGTCTTGAACAACTCGCCGGGCAGACTTGCGACCGTTCCGCCGAGATCGCTGAACAAATCTCGGCACTGCGGTACCAAGAGGCAGAACTGCAAGCCCGATACGGTGGCGTTCCCGAGAAGTACATCACGGGTAAAGCGAAGCTTGAATCAACTGAGGCGTTGAAGGTCATCGGCGCGGAGATTGACGAAATCGAAAGCACGTTCAATGACCAGTCAACAGCTAAGCAGCATGGCCTGCGAATCCGTTTGACGTTTTTGCGTCGGCAGCGTGACGAGCACGAAAAAGGGGCCAGGCTGGAGGAACGCGGCATGCAGCGTGGAGCAGAGGTGCGACGCGTTCGCGATCAGATTGCCGCGTTGGCGGCCGAGAAAGGACAACTCGATTCCGCTCGCAAGGCGGAGTTGGTTGGCTAGGGAAAACAGAAGAGAACGCCAAGCCGGTTCGTGCGTGCAAGGCCGCGGACCGGCTGTACGTCAATGAACGAACACCCAAGCTACACGACCGCCCGTGAACTTTGCCGAGCAATTGGCATCACGCGCCCCGTTTACTTCGTGGACATCCAAAGTCAGTATCTGACGGGTGACGAAGTAGCTTTCATCAACTCGCTCGGTTCGACGACGGCAGCAACCGGCCTCTGTGCCGACCTGATGCTTCGCGATGGCGCTCTTCGATACGCTTGGAAGGGGCGCGGCTTCTGTATTGTCTGGAAGCAATCCGCCTACCAATTGACCGAGCGGCAAGTGCTTGGCGTCGTCTGTCATGAGGCGGGCCACTACTTCGATTATTCGCGATACCCGTCACGCGATGAGCCCAACGAACGAAAGGCGAAGCGGGCAAGAGTGAAACACCGAGTGCACCACGGTTCACGCTGGGTGCGTGCGACGGTCCACGCTTACGAACGGGCGAGATTGCTTGGCTACAACGTTGCGGCTGACCATTTGCAGCTCAACCATCCCAGCTACGCGGCGGGCAAAGTGAAGGCTCAGAGGCTCATCGACGCGGTTGAACCTGAGGTTCATGAACGAGCGGGCGAGCCTGTTGAATCGATTCTGAGATCACCAATGCCCAAAGCTCTCGCGAAGTTCTACGGCAACTCGAAGCCCAAGAAAAAAACGACGGCGACAGTGTCGGGCACGCCGAACGCTACGCACCTGATGTTCTGCCGTGGTGTGTTGGTTCGGAGCTATTCGGGTCGGGTGGTCATCGAAGGCGCGAGCAAGTTGTCGGAAAAAGATCGCGAGTGGATGCGGAAACGATTCAATCCATTCGGTTCGACAAAGGTGGAGTTCATAGGATGACAGACCAAACCAACGCACTGTTCGACCGATTAGCGGATGAGCTGGATGAGGTCCGCCAGATGATTGCCAACGGGGCCGACATGCCAGCGGAAACGTTTGCTTTGTCGGTCGCCGCCGAGGCGAATCGAAGGCTTCGAGCGGTCCATTTCGAGTTGGACATCGCGACGACCCGCACACAGACACTCGCCAATCAATTTACGGCCGTCTCCCGACGCCTGAACAAAGAGTGCAAGAAACGCAAAGGAGAGTTGAAACGTGGCCGATGACATCACAATTCCGATCGGTGCCAAAGACATGGCCACCGAGGTGATTGAGAGCCTTCAGGAAACCACCCAGCAATTCACTCGCGCCGTTACCAGGATGGGTGACAAGACCGAGAAGTCCACGCAAAAGATGAGCATCGGCTTCAAGGACTTAGCGATTGCTGGGACGGGCATCGGGCTGGCGGTTAAAGCAGCGGAGGCGGCGCTCTCAACGCTGGGGTCCGTGTTCGGTGGTCTCAGTGGCTCAATCGATGCATTCGAGCAACATGAGGAGGCGGTCCGCGGTCTGGGCAAGGCTCTCGAGCTGGCGGGCGATTCGGCACAGTTTGATTCGCTCAAAGACTTCTCGGTTGAGATGGAAGGCGTTGCGAACATCGCCGATGAAGTCACGCTCGGATTGCTCAAGCAAGGCTCAATGCTGGGCATCCAAGGCGACAAATTGGAAGACGTGACCAAGGCGGCGATCGGCTTGTCTGAAGCCACGGGCGCGAGCCTGGAGGATTCACTTCGTAAGGTCAACGAAACAATGAACGGCAACACTGAAGCGTTCGCGGAGTTTCTTCCGCAGCTTCGGACGATGGCAAGCGACGAAGAGAAGCTTGCGGCGGTGATGAAGGTTGCCAACAACGGATTGGCTCAGCGGGCAGACGCCTCTACGTCGCTCCTCGGAAGCAACGAACGATTGAGCAATAGTTGGAACACGCTCGCGGTCAATGTCGGCGAACTGCTCGCGCCCGTTCGTCAGTTGTGGAACGAAGGCTTTGCACTCTTGGCAGATTCGATTAGTTCATCGCTTCGGCCTGCCATCGATGCGGCAAGCGGCGGCATCAAGAGCATGCGGCCGATTCTTGATTCCTTGAAACTTGGCTTCGATGCTCTGAAAGATGTGCTGACCGTTTACGTTGAAACCGCGATTGATAACTGGAATGCGTTGTCGTCGCAGTTTGCAATCGGCGGCACGTTGATTGAAACAACGGCGCAGGGAATCACCGTTGCCATCCAGTGGATGAGGGACAGGTCAATTGAAGCAATAACCTTCATGGGGCTGGTCTATCAGCGGCTACCCGAAACGTTCGGCTTTGTCACAGACCGAATCGCTCTCAGCCTCGTGACCATCGCCGAGGACATCAAGCACGCTTTCACGGT
>JBCBLJ010000346.1:0-8247 GCA_038520195.1 Planctomycetota bacterium | reverse complement strand
CGTCAATTGACCGTCATTGACGACCGCGGTGTAGGTCCGCGTGACAAAGCGGCCGGCCGAAGTAAACACCGAATCGACCAGCGTTCCTTCCAACGAGATCGTCTGATCGTGCGCCGAGGGCCCGCTGTCACCGACGGTCAACGTGACTTCATAGGTGCCGTTTGGGACGTCAACGAGAAACGTCCCGATGTCACGGTAGTGCAAGTCACGTGTCAGGCTTGTGCCCGAACGTCGATCGAGTTGGTTGACTGCTTCGGTCCAACCGAATCCTTGCCCGGCGTCATAGGTCGTCGCGCCGGCCACTCGAATGTGTCCTTCCGCCAACGGCGACGATTGGGTGCCGAAATCGAACTCCAGAGACACAGGTTCTTCGGGCGGAACCTCATCGTCATGAACGGTCAACGACGAGGTGTCGCCGACATGTCCGCCGGCTGAAGCTTCGATCGTGACGGACTGATCGCCATCGACAAGGTCATCGTCGACGGCCGTGACAATGAAGCTCGCGGTCGATTGCCCCGCCGCAATCGTGATCGTGGGTGGAAGGGCTGCTTCACTATGATCGCTGCTGGCGAGCGTCACGACTAAGGCTTCCGCATTGCTTCCACTTCGCGAGACCGTGGCCGACGTGACGCCCCCGTTTTCGGGTAGGGAGTCGCTGCCGAGACTGAGCGTCAACTCGGGGTCCGGCTCATCGGGCTGCTGATCATCGGTGCGGACGAGCTCGAGTCCGCTGAGGACCATGTTGCGGTCAACGCCACCACGTCCGTCAAGCAGGACCGTCAGTCGGCCATCCTGGACGGCGGTCGAGTAGCTTCGGGTGACGAAGCGTCCGGGTGCGGTGGTGACCGAGTCAACGTTGACGCCTTCGAGGAAAACCGTCTGGTCATGTGCCGAAGGACCGCTATCTCCCATCGTCAACGTCACGTCATAGGTTCCGTTTGCGACATCGATCAGAAACGTCGCGACGTCGCGGTAATGCAGGTCTCGAGTGAGGCTGGTTCCCGCGCGACGGTCAAGATGATTGACGGATTGAGTCCAGCCGTAACCACGCGATGTGTCATACGTTGTGGAACCGGTAACGCGCGTGTGGCCGTCTTCGAGAGGTGACGACGTGGTTCCGAAGTCATAGCGTTGTGGCGTTGGGTCGGTCGCGGGCTCCTCGGGCGGCACATCGTCATCACTGACGCTGATTGTCTCGCTGTCTCCGTCGTGGCCGCTCGCCGCAACCCCGATGTGAACGGTCTGTGTCCCGTCGACGATCGAATCATCGACACCGGAAACCGTGAAGGTTGCGGAAGCTTGGCCCGCGGGGATCGTCACGCTGGTTGGCGCGGCCGCCTCGCCGCTATCGCTATTGGAAATCGAGATCACGACGGCTTCGGCAGTGCTCCCGGACCGCGAGACCGACGCGACGGTGCTGCCGCCGTTTTCGGAGATCGTGTCGTTGGCGAAGTTCAGAGACAGCGTTGGGTTGGGGTCGGGTTCGTCCGGTGGTGGATCGCCGGTTCCGCTGACCTCGAGTCCACTGATGACCATGTTTCGATCAACGCCGCCTCGCCCATCAAGCAGCACGGTGAGTTGGCCGTCGGTCACCGAAGTTGTGTACGTACGGGTGACAAAGCGACCGGGGTTGGTGGTCACGGAATCGACGGTGACGCCTTCCAGTGAGATGGTTTGGTCGTGCGTTGAAGGTCCGCTATCACCCATCGTGAGCGTGACCTCGTACGTTCCGTTGGGGACATCCACCAGGAATGTCCCGAGGTCTCGATAATGGAGGTCTCGCGTCAGGCTGGTTCCGGAGCGTCGGTCAAGATGATTGACGGCTTGCGTCCATCCGTAGCCGTCGCCCGCGTTGTAGGTGCTCGAGCCCGTAACGCGAATGTGCTCCGACTGCAGTGGCGATGTCGTTGTCCCAAAATCGAAGTGGAACGAGACCGGTTCGCCGTCAGGCTCCTCTGGCGGCACGTCATCGTCGGTGACGTCGACGGTTTCTGTGTCACCCGTATGGCCGCTGGCGCCGGCGGTCAGTGTGATCGTTTGCGTGCCGTCGACGATGTCATCGTCGACGCCCGAGACGTTGAAATTGGTGGTGGTTTGCCCCGCGAGAATGGTCACCGTCGCTGGAACGGTGGCTTCGCCGGTGTCGCTGCTTTGTAGCGAGATGACAACCGACTGAGAGGTGTCGCCAGTCCGTGAAACGGTTCCGCTGGTGCTGCCTCCGTTCTCGGCAATGGCACCAGTGTTGAGGCTCAATGACAGTTGCGGCGTCGGTTCGGGCTCGTCCGGCGGTTGCTCACTCGAGCCGGTCACCTCGAGTCCGCTGATCACCATGTTTTGATCGACGCCACCACGACCGTCGAGGAAGACCGTTAACTGACCATCGGACACGGTGGTCGTGTAGGTGCGCGTGACGAACCGTCCGGCAGCGGT
The DNA here is from genome assembly GCA_038520195.1 of Planctomycetota bacterium. Taxonomy (GTDB): domain Bacteria; phylum Planctomycetota; class Planctomycetia; order Pirellulales; family Pirellulaceae; genus Stieleria. The sequence goes on along the minus strand of JBCBLJ010000346.1, from coordinate 5,817 downwards.
GGTGACCGAGTCGACGGCCACGCCTTCGAGGTAGATCGTTTGATCATGCGCTGAGGGTCCGCTGTCGCCAACGGTTAACGTCACGTCGTAGGTGCCGTTAGGAACGTCGACGAGAAACGTGCCCATGTCCCGATAGTGAAGGTCCCGCGTGAGACTGGTTCCGGCACGCCGATCCAGTTGGTTGACGGCTTGCGTCCAACCGAACCCGTTCGAATTGTTGTACGTCGTGGACCCCGTGACGCGGGTGAAATCCGGCTGCAGTGGTGAAGAGCCGGTCCCAAAATCAAATTGGGCTGAAAACGGTTCGGGAGGTGCGTCGTTGTCAATGACACTCAGCGATTCACTACCGTCATCATGGCCAGCGGCCGCTGCGGACAACGTGACGACTTGCGTCCCGTCGATGTCGTCGTCGTCAACGGGCGTCACGGAGAAAGTCGCAGTACTCGAACCGGCAGGGATGGTAACGTCTGCTGGCACGGTGGCTTCACTGGTGTCGTTGCTGGAAAACGACACGACGAGCGAGCTCGTCGTGTCGCCGCTGCGAGTCACCGTCGCTGAGATTGCACCGCCGTTCTCTGCGACCGTGTCAACGGAGAGTTGGATCGAGAGCTGCGGCGTCGGCGGATCGCCGTTCGAAACCTGTTGTGCCGTGGTCGTTTCGAAGTCGACTTTCACATTCTGCGATGCAATGGTGACGGCTTCGGCGATGTAGTCCCCCGGTAACGATCCACCGGACGCGGTGACGTCGTACGTTCCGGGCGGCAGCTGAATGGAGTAACCACCGGAGGGGCCGATGGTCGTGGCAAAGCTTGCGCCGGTGGAGACGTTGGTGGCGATGATCGTTCCGCTGTCGATCTGCTCGCCGATTTCATAGAAGTCGTTGTCGTCGACGGAACCATCAGAAGCATCGGTGAAGGCGACGCCGGTCAGGAAGCTATTGCCGGGAGGATTAGCGAACTTCTCGGTCGCCATGCCGACGTTGAACGTCGCCCCGTCGGTGAACTGGCCGAACCGGATTCCGGTACCAACTTCCTGGTGCGACTCGCGCAGGATATTTTCGCGATGTCCGGTGACGCTGAGGAACAGCCTTCGGTGGCGATCGTAGACGTTCGATTCATGATCGATTTGCCCCGTTGAACCGCCGTAGGCGATGTTCTCCCAAACGCCGACCGGGTAGCCAGCGGCGATAGCGCGGTCGGAGGGCGACTCCCCTTGGAGGTTCACATGACGGAAGTAATCGTTGTCGATCATGTCCTGTGAATGGGCGGCTGCGGCGTTAACCAGAATCTGATTGGGCGCGACAGGTTGCTTCGGTGTGTTGCTGATCGTCGGTGTAATGCCTTCGTTGAGACCGATGCCGAATCGCGCGGCCTCGGCTCCGGGATCGGCACGTGCGCGGTTGATGAGCTCAAGCAGGAGCTGCTCATGTGGCGTCATCACGATTGCCGTCAGGACTCGACGAGTCGCGAGTGCCTGGATGGTCAGCGAACGTCGTCTTGTGGGGCGACCCGCCGAGAGTGGACCAAGGTCGTTCGGTAGACGGGGCAACCACGCAAGTGGATTGACACTGGCCATGAGGAGATTCGAAGAGTGGGACGAGTGAGAAAAGGACTCCCCCGAGGGAAACCTAGCCCACAAATCGGACCGACCGCCGCGTGAGAACTCAAACTGCCAGGATTTCTTCATGATGCCGGTAGGCTCGCAGCTCGATCGATTGCGTCTCACTTGCGGCGCCGCGGACGGCGTTTGGGCCCAAGGGAACGAATCCCGCCACAGAGTGGTTTGATTCGAAAAGCTCGAGAATCGCGGAGTTATTTCTCGTAACTTGGCGTGCAAACCGACGCGGCGCGCAGATCATTCCATTCGTTTGGCGCTTCCTTTTGTGTCGGGGCCACCGTCGTGATCTCCGCAACTGACCTGAACCCCCTTGAATCGATGAATCGTTCCAGAAAACTCAGCTTGATCCTGACGTGCTGCGTTCTTTTCGTCTTCGGCTGCAACTCCAAACCACCGGCGAACGTCGAGACGGTGGCGGAGCGAAACAACTCGATCAAGATGGCGTTCACTGAAGAGTCATCTCCCGAGGCGTCCGAGACCGACGCACGCGCGACTGTCCCCGCGATTGAAAAGACCGTGGTGACGGATGACTCACGGTATCGACCTGGGGCGGAAGAGCTAATGGGTCGATTGCGACTCGCGTTTTCGCAGGAGAACGGCAGCCAACTCGCGGAGTTGATTGACGCCGAAACCATGGTTCGGACGGCGATTGAGATGGGAGTCATCCCCTCAAAGTTTGGACGTGGCACCGACGGTCAAGCCTTCACCCGCGGTTTCCGGCAGGGTGTCGCTCAATCACTCGCGGCGTCGGGCACCTTGATGAAATGGGATGACACAAGGATCACACGGATCGAAGCGCTCGACGCGGATCGGATGGTCGTCTACGTCAAGTTATGGGACGACGAAATGGAATCGTATTCCAAACTGCGGTGGTGGCTGAGTCGGTCGGCGTCGCAGTGGCGACTCTACGATTTCGAAGACTTTGACATGAACATCCAAATGTCGACGATGATGGGAATCGGAATCGCGGCGCAGTCCGAAGGTCGGAACGGATGGGCAGCGTCTCTGATGAGGGTGCTCGCCTTTATGCAAAACCAAGGCAGCGCTTCCGAGATGATTCTCAGCATCGATGAGTTGGAACCCGAGTTCGAGTCCATTCTGGCGGCCGAGAATGTGCCTCCCAAGATCAAGAGCTTGGCACACTTTTTTAAGGCGTCGATCTTGATCCTGAATGAACAGTGGGAATCGGCACTCCGAGAAATCGAAACGGCTCAGTCGATTGAAGCCGGGCTTCCCGTTCACTTTTACATGAAAACGGTGGTCCTCAGCGGGTTGGAGCAATACGAGGAGGCGCGGGCGGCATTAGACGCCTATGCGGCGATGCTGGGGTGGGACGCAGACACGTGTATGCTCGCCGCTCGGATCGCTTACGACTCCGGTGACGCGGCGACCGCTCGCGACTACGCGCTGCGCGGGCTCGAAGATCAACCCGGTAGCTTTTACAACCTGGAGTACTACGGCTTGGCACTCCCCGACAACGAGAAAGGAAAGATCGAGGAGTACTTCGTCAAACTCAGCGATTCCGAATTGGGTTTCGAGTATCTGATGGATGCGTTTCTCGAGCAGGACGACGACGCGGCGATGGACGCGTTGATGGCGATCCAGCGAAAACACAATCCTGAGAGCGATCTGATCGAATACTACGAAGAAGAGATGTCGAACTGACGGGGCGGCCGCCGAACCCGCCTGAACCCGGACCTTCGGTTGCCGGGGGAAAACGCCTTTTAACAAGGGTATTCGAACGGGATTTTCTCCGGGCGTTTCGGACGTCGGTCCCGATTGCCGGGCCGCGAATTGTCGATCTGCGATGCAGCCGCTAGGCTGTCGCTTGTGTTTTTTGAGCCCCGCAGGGATGACGCTCCATGTCCGAAGTGATCACGTCGACCGACCAGATTGTCCGCCCGTTCGTGCATCTGCACTGCCACAGTCATTACAGCCTGCTCGACGGTGCTGGCGACATCAAACGGCTTGTCGGTCGGGCGAAAGAGCACGGCATGAATGGTTTGGCGCTGACCGATCACGGTAACCTTCATGGCGCTTTGGAGTTCTATCGCGCGGCCAAAGGCGCGGGGATTAACCCGATCATTGGGTACGAAGCCTACATCGCACCGGGAAGCCGTTTTGACAAAGGCGGTGCGGGAAGCAGCAAGGACGCCAGTTATCACCTCACGCTCTTGGCACAGAATCGAACCGGATTCAAAAACCTGATCAAACTCGCCAGCGCGGCGTCCCTGGAAGGCTTTTACTTCAAGCCACGGATCGACAAAGAAATCCTCGAGACGTTCAACGAGGGCATTGTCTGTCTATCGGGTTGTGTGAGCAGCGAATTCAGCCGCGCGATCCTGAAGGGAACCGATACCGCCCAGCATGCCGAGGAAGCGATCGGGATCGCCAATTGGTTTGAAAAGGTTTTCGGCGACCGCTACTTCATCGAGATCATGAACAATGATGTCGATATTCAGCGGATGCAGCTTGAAGGTGCCGTAGACATCGCCAACCGCGTCGGCCTTCCGTTGGTCGCGACCAGCGATTGTCACTATGTCGACCGCGAAGACGCCGAGGCACAGGACATCATGCTGTGTATCAACACCGGGCGTTTCCGCACCGACACATCGCGGATGAAGATGGAGAACGACCAGTTCTTCTTGCGCAGTCCCGATCAGATGTACGAGAAGTTTCCGGGGCTCGAAGATGCGGTCGCGCGGAGTCAAGAAATCGCCGACAGCGTCGACATCGATCTCGAACTCGGCAAGTACTACTTTCCGGATTTCGAGTGCCCCGACGAAAAGAAGCCGATCGACTACTTGCGTGAGCTTTGTGTCCAGGGGCTCGTCGATCGCTATGACGGCGAAGAAGATCGCGTTTCAAATGGCCAGCTGTCGGACGAAGTGATCGCCCGTCTTGATCGTGAACTCTCGGTCATCGAAAAGCTCAATTACCCGACGTACTTTCTCATCGTTTGGGACTTCGTCGTTCATGCCCGCGAGAAAGGGATCTCGGCGACGGCCCGGGGAAGCGGTGTCGGCGCGCTGGTTTGTTATGCGCTTTACCTCTCGCACGTTTGTCCGCTGCGCTACGATTTGCTGTTCGAGCGGTTTCTCGATGAAAGCCGCACCGAGCCGCCCGATATCGACATCGACTTTGAGAAAGAACGGCGTGGCGAAGTCATCGACTATGTGAAAGAACGCTACGGCAGTGACAACGTTTGCCAGATCGGGACGTTCGGCACACTCGCGGCCCGCGCCGCGATCAAGGATACCGGCCGAGCACTTGGGATTCCGCTGGCACGTGTAAACCAGATCACCGAGATGGTGCCCGACGAACTGAAGATCACCATCGAAAAGTCACTCGAGAAGAGTGCGGACCTTAAACAGACTTATGATGGCGACCCCGAGATTCGCGAGTTGCTCGATCTGGCGATGAAGATCGAAGGCTTGGCGCGTAATGTCGGGACGCACGCAGCGGCGGTTGTGATCGCTGACAAGCCGCTTTCGGAGTATGTCCCGCTCACGCGCGTCCCGGGGAAACAGGATGTTATCACCCAGTGGTCGATGGGCGACGTTGAGGCCAGTGGCCTGCTGAAGATGGACTTTCTTGGCCTGCGAAACCTGACGATGCTCAGCCGGAGCGTCGAGCTGATCGAACAGACGACGGGCGTGCGAGTCGATCCGCTCAAGTTTCCGCTTGACGATAAAGCCAGCTACGCGCTGCTTCAGCGCGGCGAAACCAAGGGCGTGTTTCAATTGGAGTCCGGCGGGATTCGAGACTTACTGACGCGGATGAAACCCGACTGTTTCAACGACATCATCGCGACAGCGGCGTTGTATCGGCCCGGTCCGCTGGAAGGTGGCATGGTCGACGATTACGTCAACATCAAGCACGGCCGCCAGCAGCCCGAGTACAAGCACGAGGTGCTGAAAGAGATCCTGGAAGAGACCAACAGTGTGATGGTCTATCAGGAACAGGTGATGCGGATCTTGAACCGCCTCGGCGGTGTCCCTCTCGCAAAAGCGTACACGTGCATCAAAGCGATCAGCAAAAAGAAGGAAGCGCTGATCAACCAAAACCAAGAAATCTTTCTCAAGGGCGCCGTCGAGAACGGGCTTGCTCAGAAAGACGCCGAAGAAATTTGGAACTTGATCGTCAAGTTCGCCGGTTACGGATTCAACAAGTCGCATAGTACGGCTTACGCGCTAGTCG
>JBCBLJ010001157.1:0-1880 GCA_038520195.1 Planctomycetota bacterium | reverse complement strand
TCGGCCAAATCCGTCAGCAGCGCCGCGTAGCCTTGGTCGTACATCGGGGCCACGATGTTCTTCATGCCTTCGATTGTCGTGAAGGGCTTGCTGCCGTGGATGTCCCAAGTGACCTCGTTGAAGACGGTCAGGAAAGTATTGATCGTGACAAATCGAACGCCGGCTTCGATCAAACGCCTCGCCAGCAAGCAACACTGTCCGAATCGATTCATGCCATAGCGTTCACGGACCGATTTCGGTTCCTTGGTCAAATCGAATGCGGCCCGCGCTTGGTTACTGCTCATCAAGCGGTAGGCGGCTTCAAAATTCTTGTCCAGCATCTTGGCCGATTCGGTCGCCTCGAGCTCTTTCATGCGTCCTTCGATCGCGGTACGCATCCGGCGTCGGCGATCGATTCGAACATCGCCCAGCTCTTGTGGCGGCAACAGGTCAGGGACTTTGAAGTTCGGCTTGCTAGGATCGGCCATTAGCGCGAACGGGTCATAGGTCTTGCCGAGAAAGCCTCCGGCTTGACCATTGGGCAGATTCCCACCGCCACGTCCCATCGTTTCAGGAAGAACGACGTGAGCCGGAAGATCACTGCGACGACCTCGCATGTATTGCAGCACCGCGCCGGCGTGCGGATAGTTCACACCGCCGGTGAATTGGCGACCCGTTTGCAGCATTTGCCAACCGGCATCGTGAACGGCCGCCGCCGTGTGATAGCACGATCGAATCACCGAAAACTTGTCGGCGACCTCGGCATGCTTGGGCAGAATCTCCGACAGTTGGAAATCGCCTTTGGTGGAGATCGCCTGGAACGGGCCGCGGACCTCCGCCGGCGCGTTCGGTTTCATGTCAAATGTATCCAGCTGGCTCGGCGCACCCAGATTGAAAATCATGATGCACGAGCGTTTCTCCTTGTGCGGATCGACGCCGCCGTCTTCGGCCGCAGCGAGGTACTCGGGAAGCCCTAGGCCGATCGCTCCGAGGGCTCCGACCTGAAGAAAATCGCGTCGCCGAGTTCCGTTGCACGTGTGAGAGGAACCACGCGATGTCAGATTCAACATGAGAGTGCCTGGGGAAGGGAAAGAGGGCGTGTGACACGCGAGTCGGGCGGGAGCCCTATTCTATTAGATTCCGCGTCCTGGCGCGAACCGAAACTTCGTCGCCTCCCACATTGGTGAGAATCCGTTGGACAGCACTCAGTTTAATCGGCAAGCCTGGGACAATATCGCGACCAGCCGCCATCGGTGGTTCACGCCCTGCACCGCAGATGAGATTGAGGTGGCGCGCGAAGGACAAGTCTCGTTCCGCGTGACGGCATGCAAAACCGTGCCGGCACGATGGATTGGAGACGTTAAGGACCGGCGGGTTCTCGTTTTGGCCGGTGGCGGCGGTCACCAAGGACCGCTGCTCGCCGCCGCGGGTGCCGACGTGACCGTCGTCGATTTCAGCGATGAACAATTGGCGATCGATCGACGCGTCGCCGAAACGCACCAACTAAAACTCAAGACCGTTTGCGCGGACATGTCCAGTCTCGATGCATTTGGCGACCAACACTTTGATCTCGTCATCAATCCGTGCAGCGTCAATTTTGTTGCAGTCGTTCCACCGGTCTGGCTCGAAGCGGCGCGCGTCCTCCGGGTTGGCGGCGTACTCATCACCGGCCTCATCCAACCGGTGAACTTTCTCTTCGATGCCGGCAAACGAGATCGGGGCCAATTGGAAGTCCGATTCCGAATTCCCTACAGTGATCTCGACCTGCCGGAAGAAGAACGCGATCGAACCATTGGTCCCGAACGGCCCATCGATTTTGGGCACTCTTTGACCGATCTACTGGGGGCTCAGCTCGCGGCGGGGTTCCACCCCACTGATCCTCCATCAGATCGGTGAGTTGG
>JBCBLJ010000679.1:0-4648 GCA_038520195.1 Planctomycetota bacterium | reverse complement strand
GACTTGAACCGGCCGATGCCATTGTGCACTACACCACCGAAGCGGGTAACATCCATCTGCAAGCGAGCAACCGCGTCTGCGTCTACTCGCCGCGTTTCGGTGCCGTTCGACAGGTCAGTTCGGCCGCCGGCGGCGAAAGAACGGTTGCACTGCAGGGCATCGCGAAACCAGTCGGACCCAATGGACTTGGTTTGAACCAACCGAGCCTTGCGGTCGGAGAGTCGATCGAACTTGGCCACGCCGATGTCGCGCGTCGCGTCGACGCGATGCGAGATCGTAATCGCGGCGTTCCTGTCGATGGTATTGTCGGTCCGGTAATCGCCGAAGATGCCTTGGCGATCCTTGCGACACTCGACTTTACCTCCTTGGGCCAAATGGGCGAGGCGCAAATTGCCGTGCTACGTGAGGGGGCAATCGCCGCTCGAACTTGGATGGTACGCGATGCCGTCGAAGTCATGTTCAAGGGTTTGAAGTTGCCGGTACTCACACGCGACCAAAGTGTCGAAGCGTTCGTCGAATACGATTTCCCGGACGAGGGACGGCTCAAGATTATCAAGGTCGCCGACAAATCGACCGCCGAACTTGGCGACGAAATCCACTTCGCGATCCACATTCAAAACGTCGGAGACTCACCGGTGTCCGACATCGAGATTGCGGACAGCCTGGTCACTCGCTTGGAATATGTCGAAGACTCTCAGAAGTGTGACCGCGACGCCGAATTCTCGATCCGCGGCAATGAAGCCGGTTCGGTACGGATGTCCTGGAAACTCACGGAACGTCTCGCGGTGGGCGAGTCCGCCAAGATCGAGTTCACCTGCAAAGTCCGCTAGGGTCTAGAGACGACCCTGATCATTCGGGCAACCAGCAGTCAATCGCACCAAGCATCCGTTGGCTGTTTGAGCGGTTGACAGCGGACCATTGCTGCGCCCCGTCCCAAACGACGGTACCTGGCTATAGCGTTTGATCCCGTGGCACATCAACCATTCGGAACAAACGTCGTCCACCACCCCGCCGACCGGCGGGGCAACCTATAATCCGGCGTTTAGGGCGTCGGGTTCTTCCCGTCGACTTTCACACTAGTCCGGGGGTTGTCGATGGGTCTGTTTGAACGAAAACGCTTTGTCTGGAATGAACCTTGGTTCTTTCAGCAGCGAATCCGAACCGTAAAGGCCTGGTCGGTCTTCGGACTTGTGCTGCTGTTGCTTGGTGGAGCCCTAGGGATCGTTCTTTTCTGGTCGACTCCACAGGGCGCTGCGCCGAACTGGTTTGAGATCATTGGAATGAGCCTGGGGTTTCCGGCGGCCGTTTGGTACGTCCTCGACGGGACCGAGACACGTCGGCAAGCGATTCTTTTCAACGATTCGATTGTCGTTGGCGGCGATATGGGAAAGTACTCTACGCCGACCAAATACCATCTGTCGCAAATCGACGCGATGGCCATCGTGATGCCCGAGGAATCGAAGTGGCCCGAGCGCGCTTTGTTCTTTGTGTACGAAGGTGAAGAACAGGCCATCGGAATCGATTCGAAAGTCAGCTTACCGCGCTTGGCCCAGACGCTGCACGATACGGGAATGACGATTCGACTCGACGGATGGGAACCGGATCAAGAGAGTGAGTTCGCGAAGGCCTTTTCCTGGACCAACGCGGGTGAAATCAAACGCACGGCCAAGCTCGAGACCCTTCCCGATGGCACCGTTGGGATCATGAACCCGCTTGGAATCATCGTCGCGATTGTTCGGCAGTGCTGGGCAATCTCACTCTGGTTGTTGGTCGCTGGTGTCGTGGGCTACTTCGCTTATCAAAACTGGGGAAACCTGGGCCTTGTCCGAATGGTTCTCATGTTCGTCCTGGTCTTGGGATTGATGTATGTCGCCGGGGTTTTCACGGATCGATTCGCAACCGCTTCGACCTCCAAGGGTCTGATCAAGATGGCGAAGGACCAGATGCGAAAACGTGAATCCGTGCAGATCGACCTCGACTCAGAGGAGTTGATTGCGGTGGAGCTTTTCCTTCCGGATCAGTTCGACAAGACGATCCAGAAAGTTCATGAGATGGGATTCATCCAGGCGGACCACGCCGGAAGTCGCATGTTGTTTGAGGGCAAGAAACAGCGATGGAGCATCCCAAGCGAGGCCATTCGCTCGATCTCAATCCAGGAAGTGCAAACAGGTTCGCCCGGGCAATCGGCAACCGGGATGCTGAATTATTACGTCGTCGTCACATTCGCCGACACTGAAGATAACGAAATCGGATTCCGCCACAGCGATCGAGACTATGGTGAATTCGACGACATCAAACGAGCAAAGGGCGGGATCGAAGTCTATGAAGCCTTCGAGGAACTGCTTTCGCAACAGGCATAACATCCGCTAACGTGGTTGAATTGCTTTCCTCCTCCAACCACGAGACAGGCTTGGACCATCCGACGCGTCTTTCGATCGATGCGATTGTCGCACGCTACGTCGATGACCAGCAGGAAAAGGCCGTGCTTTCGATCGCGGACCTGATCGCCGACCAGGGGCCGCAGCGACGCGCCTGCTTGGAGGCACTCGTCCGCGCCGACGCTCAACTTCGAATCGCCGTAGGAGAGACCGGACTGGCGAGTCGCTACCGCCGCCAATGGCCGGAACTGGCGGGGTCAGAATGTCTTAGACAGGTGGAGCAACTCGCAGCCGACGGTCGACAGGCTCCCAATGCTACAGCAAGCCCATCGAGCCTGGGCAATGCGGCACCCTCCAAACGCCCAGCCGAATTCGACACCGGTGACATCGTCGCCGAATTCGAAATCATTCGAATGCTCGGACGCGGCACGCACGCCCGCGTCTACCTTGCGACGGATCTCACGCTGGGGCGAGAGGTCGCACTCAAAATCTCGGACGCCTCGGGAATCGAGGGTCAGGCTCTCGCTCAGCTTGACCACCCAAACATCGTTCGCGTCTACGGTGAAAAGACCGTCGGACGACTGAAACTGTTGGCGATGCAGTTCATTGAGGGGCGGACCATGGCTCAGTGGCTGAGCGATCGACCCTACGATGCACCGTCGAAATGGGACAGCGCTGCGATCAGTTCATGGAATTCGCTCGGCGGTGAGTTGCCAACAGAAAGCGGTCAAGCATTGGTGGCGTCGGACTACCGTTCGCTCGTGCTCCAGTGGATGATCCGAATCGCCAGTGCGTTGAATCACGCGCACCAGCGAGGCGTCTTGCATCGTGATCTCAAGCCTGGCAACGTGATGCTCGACCTGCGGGCAAATCCGATGCTGATGGATTTCAATGTCGCTCGAATGGTGGCACGGGAAGAGACAGGTGATTTTGGTGGCACGCTCGCCTACATGTCACCGGAGCATCTGAGAGCGTTCGAATCGGTCAGCAACGAATCATCCGACGTCGTCGATGTCCGTTCGGACATTTACTCCCTCGGGATCGTCTTGCTTGAGCTTTTGACTGGACGAACGACCTGGGGAGTGTTGCCCGGGGACGGCCCGCGATTGGCTCCCGCGTTGCTGGCCCAACGGCTGCGTGGAGTCTCTAGCGAAACGCTCCAGCACGTTCGGTCCGGTTCGCTTCGCCGCGTGATCGCCATGTGTCTCGCGGCCGAACCGGAACACCGATATCAGTCGGCTGCGTCGCTCGCTGAAGACCTCGTCGCTGTGCATGATCGCCGCCCACTCATCCACGCAAACGATGATTCTGTGACCGGGACGCTGAGAAGCTTCGTTGGTCGGTATTCGAAATCGTTGGCGGTCGGCCTCGCGGTGATCGCTTTGTTTGGCGGCGGATGTGTGATTCTCCGTGAGAACCACCGACTCAAGCTCGAGCACACCCGAAAGCTTCTTGATCAGCTCGAATCGAGGCTGGACTCGGGCGATCTCGCGATAGCGGGGACGCTCCTTGGTGAAACCCGCGTGATGACGCGTCAACTCGACCGATGGGCTTGGCTGGGCCTCACCGATTCCGGAAGTGTCAGTCGTCGAGTGAAGCGTTTCGAACGAGAGCTCTCGACGACACAGTGGATGGCTTCGGCCGATACCGTTCGGCTCGGCCTGACGTCCCCACTGGTCGAAAACGAATCGAGAGAATCGGTGCGGCGACTCCTCTCAACCTATGGCGTCGATCGGTGGGAAGACTGGGAAGCACGCGCGCCGTTCAGCGGCTTGAGTGACGAGGCGAAGACGACGACGGCGGAAGCGATCACCGAAGTGTTGTTGATCACGCTTCTACAACAAGAGGATCCGGTCTCCGATTCAAAGCTCAGTCGCTTCCTGGATCGACTGCCGACTCGTCATCGTCAGCACCCGTTGTTTCGGGAGTTGCAGCGGGGTCCCGTTCGATTGAATTTGCACCCCGCGGCGGATAACTTTGAGGCGCACCTGCGGGGCGTCGTTGCGTTTCGTCGTGAGAGTTATGCGTTGGCCATCGGTTGGTTTGAACAGAGCCTCTCACTTCAAACGATTGACCAAAGTCCGCGATTCTGGACACACTTTTGGAATGCGATGGCCAACGCGGAAGTCGGCAACGAAGCCCAGGCGATCGCAAGCTATGGTGTTTGCATCGGCTTGCGACCGAGATTTGCTTGGCCGCGCTACAATTTGGCTCGTCTGTTCGCGGAAAGCGATTCCATGGAGGCGGCTCTGCAACAGGTCGCAACGGCG
>JBCBLJ010000682.1:0-4602 GCA_038520195.1 Planctomycetota bacterium | reverse complement strand
CATTCGGCGTTCGATCCAAGCTGACCATTCGGTGCCGCTTGTTGCGCCGCTGGACGTCGAATGATTCCGAACAGCGAAATGTCAGTTGGGCGGAGAAACTGGTAGGCAGCACCGTCGATCCGCTCGCCGCGGCGTCTCAGCAGGAAAACGGCGTCTGGATGCAACGTTCGATCGACCAGTTAGGCGAGCCGATGCAACAGGTCATCCAGCTCGTTTACTACCAGGGAATGAAATACCGCGAGGCGGCGGATACCCTGGGAATCCCGGTCGGAACGGTCAAAAGTCGACTTCATGCGGCTGTCCAGCGACTCGGCATCATGTGGGATGACTCCCACGAACCCCCGCAAGACTGACAGACGGCGCCCTGAGCCACTGTTGGGTCGAGGGGCTTGGAATGGCCGAGAGCTCGGGGTAGCGAATCTCACGACCGTCGTTGGTCGACATGTGAACCTCGCGAGCGTCGTCGGGCTCAGCCCGCAGCAGTGGCTCCGTCGGACCGGCCACCCTCACGTGACCTCAACGTTTCGCGAACCGCCAGGATGGGTTGCGTCGAGCACTCAAATCCCGGTTCTCCACCCAGGAAAACGCAGGGAAATCGAACCTACCTCCGCGCTTCCGCGTATCATTGGGTGTTGCGAAACATCTTCCACCTTGTCCCGCCTTCGCTTTCTGATGCACGAAGACCTGCTCGGATATCTGCTCGGTGCCCTTGAGCCCGACGAGATGCAACGCATCGCGCAGTGGCTGCGTGATAACCCCGAGGGGCAAGCCGAATTGGAGCGGTTGGAGCGGAGCTTGCGGCCTCTGGAGGAAGAATTTGAGGCGGTTGAGCCTCCGAGTCAGGAGTTACTGGATAGTACGCTGGCGGCAATCCCCGAGGGCCTTCCTCCACAGACCGCCCATGAAGCCGCTGCCGCAGCTTCTGGGATTCCGACGCCGCCGGTGGTTGGTCTGGCCGACGCCGACCTGACACCCGATGCGGGACGAGCGGTTCATCGCTGGCGAGCGATGGACTCGATCGGGGGACTGCTCGCGGTCGCCGTGTTACTCGCGCTACTGCTTCCTTCGATCGCCGCCGGACGCTCCGAAGCGCGTAAGGTTGCTTGTGCGGATAACCTTCGTTTGCTGCACACACATTTGATGCAGTATGTCAGTCACGATCACCAACAGAGGCTTCCGGAAGTCGCGGCGAGCGGACCGGAAGCTTTCGCCGGCGTCTATGCGGTCCGCTTAGCCGAGCGAGGCCTTTTGCCGCAGGCACGATGGTGTCCGTCTGTCGGAATGGAGACGCTTGAGCCGCAACGAGCGACGTTGTCGAGCCGGTTGATCGAGTTAGCGGAGCTTCCCTCGGTCAGTGAATTACGAGAGATGCCGGTCAACGATTTGAAGCAAGTTCAACAAGTTGCAGGCGGCAACTACGCGTACACCCTTGGCGTCGTCGCTGACGGTCGATTGAGTTCGCCTCGCTTTGAGTCGCGAACTCAGTTTGCGGTGATGTCAGACGCACCGATCTTCGACGAGTTTGGAAAAATGCGATTCGCGCACGGCAACCACGGCATCAATGTGCTGTACGAAGACGGCGCGGTTCGTTTTGTGAGGGGCGCGGCATTGGATGCGATGCCCGATCATCCGCTACTGAATCACAAAGGCGTGAGCGAGGCGGGTGTGAATATCGATGATGCGAGTTTGGGGCCCAGCTGGCGACCGCCCTTCACCGATTCCCTTCAGCGATAAGCTTCGCTTTTCGCAAACCATGTATCCGGCGTTCGTGTGTTCATCCTTTTCACGCGGCGATCGTTGAACGGGACCGTCGAACGCATTGATCGCCGAACGCGTTCGCATGGTGGACGTTCGAACCGCAGCTAGAGTCGTGGCTTCGGTGGCGCCGCGGCCGGTTGCCACGGTGCGATTCCGGTCATCTTGGTCTTCCGTCGATAGACTTCGCCGCCCAACGTCACATAGAGAGTGTTGAAATCTTCGCCCGCGAAAACGCAATTGGTCAGTTTTCCATCGCGCTTCGGTCGGCTGGCAATCACGTGGACTCGCCCCGGCTGATCAAAGATTTGAAGACCGGCGGTCGTCGCGACGATTAGCGTGCCGTCGGCCGTCATCGTGGCCCCATCGGCACCGGTCGCGATGGAGTCCTGCGGCAGGTGCAAGTAGCTGTATGGCTGGCCCGCAGTCAAAGCCCCGTCCGGCTCGATGCGGTAAGACCAAACGTAACGACCAGCTGAATCGACGACGTACAAGAAACGTCGGTCCGGCGTCACGATCAAGCCGTTCGGGCGATTCGGGCCTTCCGCAGCCTTCACGGGTTCTCCGCCGTCCATCGAGATGTAGTAGACGGCTCCGTCGGGAGGGCTGGTGACGTAGATGCCATGATCGACGACCACCAAGTCGTTGCAGCTGACTCCTTTCGCGAGGACTTCGCGATCACCGTCGGGCGCGATTCGCAACACCGTCTTCGCACGATTGCAGGCGCAGTAGAGGTTGCCTTTCGCATCGAACATCAACCCGCTAACGCCGTTGACCTCCGCGAATTTCTCCACGCTCGGCTTCGCTGCCTCGGGCTCCGAGATCTTCCACACTTCGCCGCGACGCGCGTCGACGAAGAAGACATCGCCGGTCGGTGAAACGGCCGGGCCTTCGGTAAACTCGTGGCCGCCGCTGATGCGTTGCCAACCTTCACCGGGGAGGAAGCGGTTTTTCAACTCAGGGTGTTCGGCGTAATCGACTTCGATCGGTTTTGCAAAGTCCTTCCAAAGCCACCGCATCGCATCGGGCAGGATTGCGCCGCCGTGCTTGCCATTGTGCCCGCCTTCTCCCCAGACGTTTTTGACGTCATAGCCGGCCCACTGAAGCGCCGACAGCATCGTCAAGTTGGCGTTCCACCAGCTGCCACCATAGATGTTCAAGTCGTTCGATCCATCTTGAAGAAAGACCCGAATCGGCTTCGGTTCGGTTTTGCGTATCAGAGTCGGATATTCGTTGCCACCGCGCAGTCCGACGTAGGTTCCGATGGTGCTGAACACCCGGCGGAATTTGTCGGGGCGGTGCCAAGCGACACCAAACGCAGCAATCGCGCCACTGCTGCTGCCGGCGATCCCGCGCAGATTAGGGTCCTGGGTGATCGCGTACTTGGATTCCACTTTCGGCAATAGTTCGTCGATCAAGAAGGTCGCGTATCGTTCGCTGACGGTGTCGTATTCGAAGCTGCGGTTGAATCGGTTCTGGTTGCCTTCACCGCCACTGACGACACCCGGATTGATGCAGACGGCGATCGTGACCGGCATCTCGCCAGAAGAAATCAGGTTGTCGAAGACAATCGGAACTCGCCATGTTCCCGTGTCGCGCGCGTAGTTGCGGCCGTCTTGAAACACCATCAGCGCAGCGGGCTTTGACTCGTCGTATTGAGCCGGCACGTAAACGAAGTAGTCGCGTTCGGTCCCGGGATACACCTTGCTCTCGGAGAACTGATACGACTCGACGCGACCTTTCGGAGCATCGTCACGTCGCTCGGAATCGGGGTGAAGCGGATAACTCTCTTGCGCCCAGGATTCTCGCTTACCGGAGAATACCGAAAGAAAAAGAACGGAGAGCAGCGATAGCAAGCGTTGGGGCATGGATCATCTCGCGGTGGGATTGTCGGACCGCCGCATGATAGTCCTTGGCTGGGAGCCGCGAACTTTCCCTTGGGGACGTCGCAGCGATGAATCGCCGCGTCACCGTTTCTGCGTTGGCCCAACAGCTGCGCGTTGCGGCCCCGCGGGTCTTCGAATGGGGCTCACGCGCCATCGCCGGAATCTATCCCGCGAGTGCGGATTTGATTCGCAACGGCGGCGCCGAACGCGTCGGATCGCGGACAATGCGGCTCGTGAGCGTCATCTTTAGCGCCGCAACTTGCTCCGGCTCGATGACAATACGACTTTGAACAAACCAGCCGACGTGTTCCGATCGAGTCTCCTGACGAAGCACCAATTGGGCCACCCCGTTGGCATCACTTTCGTGCGCGAGCACTAGGCGATTTCCGTCGTCGAGTCCCGGGAAAACGTTCAAAATCGAAGACTGCATCTCACGTCCTGGTGACATCTGTCTCGTTGCGACTGATTCTCATTAAGGTCTAGTCTAACGTTCAGTGCGCTGCCGTCAAGCAATTGCACAATTTTGTAAAGACTGCCAACGCCGCACCGCATTGAGTCGCCGCCGGACAGCTTGGAATCGCTGTAAACCTTTGTTTTAGAGTCACTTGCGGCGCAATCACCCGTTTCGGCGCCGGTTGGCATGAAAGGTGCAACCCTTATCCGATGCTCTCCGAGCGAGCCGCCCCGTGCACCCGGGGCGGCGCCTTCTCGGGTCGCGGCGTTCCGACCCGAGCCTCCCAAGAATGATCATCCGCTAATCGGCTGAGGAAGATGCCATGTTGGTTCTCTCGCGCAAAGTTGACGAACAAATCCTGATCGGTGACGACATCACGCTGACGGTCGTCCGAATCGATGGAAACCGAGTCCGAATTGGGATCAATGCGCCGCGCGAAATGCGGATTCTCCGCGGCGAAATCGCCGAGCAAAAGCTTTCCGAGCAACCGTCTGGCGGCCAAGAAAT
>JBCBLJ010000388.1:0-7541 GCA_038520195.1 Planctomycetota bacterium | reverse complement strand
GAACGATTCTTTGGAGCGATGGCCAATCCTGCGGAAACAGCCTACAAGCCCTGGACGACGGAAGCCCGTCAGTACTTTGAGAAGGCTGTCGCTACAAGCTGATTTAGGCCTTGCTGAAGTCTGTCCAAGAGGTGCTTTCACGAAAACGCGAAGCTCGCACGCAAGCGTCTTCAGCGTGCGTGGCTAGTTGCGACGTCGGCGAACCAGCAAAGCGCCGGCGCCAATGCACCAAACAGCAAAAGTGCTCGGTTCGGGAACGGGACGCCCCACGTTGGCCGAACCAAATCCTGCAACGAAGAAGTCATGAAGGAAGCTGTTTCCAGTACTCAGCCCACCGATCTTGATGACGACTTCGCTCCCGAATAGGTTAGCAAAGGCGCCACCAATCGAGTCCGCCTCGAATTCCAGCACACCGGCTGTCTCGAGTGCACCCCTGACGTCGGTGAAAGAACCACTTAGAAGTGACACGCTTGTGTCTCCCGACACCGCGTCATCGAATGGATCGTCTCCAAAAATCTCAAACGATCCACCAAGCAGGTCGCCACTTTCGTCGATGTCTGCCGTCATCTCAAAAGTCGCCGGCCCAGGGCCGTCGCTTCCGAGGTCGAGCGTGAGGTTTCCTGCACTGGTGACAAAACGGTCCGCAACCGCGAAGCCTCCGGCCCGCAGTTGCTGTGCATCCGGGACGTGCGACGCCGGAAAACCAGGCGGATCGAAAGTCGCGTCCGCGTTGTTATATACCAAGTACGTGAGACTGACCTGAATGTCTGGCGGGATAACCCCAGCACTCGCTTTCGGTGTCTTCGACGTACCGATCAACGCAATCGCAGCAATGGCGACCAAAGAACGGAGCAGCTTAGAAAACATCAGATCGTGACCTACGGACATTAATCGCTGGTTGCGACGCTTGGATTAACACCCGTCGAGTATAGCAACCCCTCCCACCGGTGCAACCATCGTTTGTTCACTTCGGGGGATTCGCCGATTGGTTCATCGGGCGTCGAATGGTGGTTCAGGCAAAGCGCATTGGTTGACGCCAACGCGGCATTTTGGCCAGCCCACGACGAGCAGGCGTCGAGAACTGGTGACTCAAAGACTAGCGAGATTGCGGTCCAAAACCCGCATTCCGCGCAAATGCTCGCGGCAATCACCCGAAATTGCCGGCGCCGACGGACCCCGGTCGGGTAGCACGCTAGTGATGAGAAACGAGCGTCTTGTCCTCTACCGGACGCGGCTTCGACCACCGTTCACTGTCCTGTCGGTCAGGAAAACGGGGCGCGCTGCGGTATTGGTGAATCAGGAAGAGTGCGCAAGCAAACCAAAGAGAGAGTGCGACCATGAGATAGGTAAACATTTCTGACGAGCCGAAAAGTGTGAACCCGACGACATCGTATACATGCGTATCCGTTGCCCAGTTACCGCCGCGATTCCGCCTTGAAGGTGAGTTACTCAGCCCTTCAGTGTGTTACATCGTCAGAATGCTCGTCAGTCCGACACCTCTTTGCCATCATTCGCCGTAGATCGATTGCAGGATCGGCGCGATGCCTTTGATGACGATCAGCGCCACGATCACCAGTGCGGCCACGCCAACCAGCGAAAAGCCAACCTGTTTGACGAGCTTGATCTTTTCGCCTCGTCGCGCCGTCGTCTCAAGCATCTGATCGGTCCATCGAGTGGTCAGCTGATCGACTTCGGGGTCGGTATTGTCCATACGGACCGAAAGTTGAGTCCGTGACGCTCGGTCGCCGACGCTTTTCACCCGCTTGGTCCCGTCAGGGCTCGATTTGGACGCGCACCAAAGGTGGAGGCCCCCGAGAAATACCGACGGATCGGAATCGGCGAGTCTTCGAACTTGAGGCTCGCCGGCTTCCCAGCGTTCAGCACAGAGGTCCACCATCCAGATGGTTTGCCCAAAGCAAATCACAGCTTGGTCGCACCGCTTGAGACTTGTCCCATGCAGGCGAATCACACTCGGGTGGTCCTCTCCGAGGATCGAAACCGGGCGGTTGATTTTGCGGCGTTTTTCGCCGTCCCCCCAGTCCACGATCAGGTCCGCAGCCGGTTTCCAGTCCATCTCGGCCGCTCCGGGGCCCGCAGACCAACCCAAGCTAACGCGAGATCGACCGATCAGTAGCTCGGTCTCGGGGCGTTTGATCTTTCCCCAAAGCGAAAAGGCGAGCGGGCAGGTTGGCCAAACCTCAATGTGTCGATCGTAAGCAACTGCAATGTATGCGACCGCGGCGCTGTGGCGGTCGGCGATCGTCACATCACAAAGCTCATGCCCGCCAATCAATGCGATCGGCCGATCGAGCGTGATTCGCCGCTGCTCAGGGCCGCGTTTCACCACGGCGTACCAGTCGTTTACCTGCCACAGTGACATCGCAAGCTGTTGATTTCGCGGAACTCGGCCACAATAGTCTCTCTCGTTTCAAAAAGCCTTCGCGACCAATGGAAAGACGAACGGTATTTTCGCTTGATCCGGCTTTTAGGGGTCGCGGGCACCTGAGGGGAGACAATCAAGTCGTTTGACGATTGACCCGCCCCATGGTCAATTTATTCTCACCCTCCCCCACCCCCCACGACCCGTTCTATTGGTGGGGTGACCGCTACTCGACAGGCTAAAACGAGTGCCTCGTGAGAGGCAAGAGATGGCTCGCTCAAATTCTAAGCAACCAAAACGCGATCAGTCACGCAAGCGTCGGCGAGTCACGCCGGCAGCGGACAGCCTGACCGGTAATCCGCCGCCTCGATCGCGTTCACTACTGAAACTCGGTCCCTGGAATCAGTGGCCCAACATCTATTGGCTCGCGATCGCAGGCATGGTTCTGGCGATGATCTACAGCTACTGGCCGACCATCCTTTGGATGGCTGAACAGTGGTATCTCGAACCCGACTACTCGCACGGGTGGTTTGTCCCCGCCCTTGCTCTTTCGATCTGCTGGTACCGCGCATCCAGTTTTCCTGGCGTGGAACCGGAAATTTCTTGGGCCGGTGTCAGCCTTTTCGGCGTTGTCATTGTGATGCGTTTTCTCGGTCGCATGGCTTACGTGGATTTTTTGGACGCTTGGTCCATTCTTCCGCTCATCGCCGGCTCGGTGTGGATGCTTCTTGGGCGTCGTGCCTTGATCTGGGCGTTGCCCGCAATCGGTTTCTTGTTCTTCGCTGTTCCACTCCCTTATCAGGCCGAAACCATGCTCAGCTGGCAGCTACGCGGATTCGCGACCCGATTGAGCGAGTTTGGGCTTTGTGCACTCGGCTATCCAGCTGTCTCCGAAGGCCACAAGATTTGGATCGGCGAGAAACCGCTGATCGTCGAACAGGCCTGTTCGGGCCTTCGCATCTTCGTCGGTATGGGAGCTTTCGCGGTCTACTGGGCGGCGGTAAACGAACGCAGCTGGTCCGACCGCATCTTCCTGCTTCTGGTCGCGATTCCGCTGGCGATTTTGGTTAACGCGTTGCGGATCATCGTGATCGGCATGTTCACGCCGTATATCAGCAACACCTACTGGGTTCACGAATTATCCGGCATCGGGATGCTTTTCGCGTCCTTTGCGTTGCTCGGTTTCGCGTCTTGGTATTGGAAGATTCTTTATCGACCGGAAGTGAGAGTGACCGCAAAAGAAAGTTTGCGGGCTTCTCGCACCCTTTCCGCCCACTCGGGTGAGAAAGAAACTAGACACCCCAATCAGGCTAGTTAGTATGTCGACTCTTGTTCACCCCAGACGAGTGTCATCACCAACGGACCTGTTCGGACCATTGAACTTCGTCGTCTTTCCCAGTGGATCACTGGATTGTCGCCGCGTTCGTCCATCCGCTTCCCGTTTCTCCACGTGCGTTTGAGCTCCGGAAACTTTGATGAACCATCCTTATCCCCATGTCGTCGGGCCCCAAGCTGCCGAAAACAAGCAGCAGTTTGACCCTTGGTTGCTATGGGTGACGTTGCGTCGTTGCTGGCACTGGGCAGTCCCTGTCGGCTTGGTCCTCGGATGCTTGGGTGGACTCGCAGTCCTGAAGTCATTCGTTCCCAAATATAGGTCATCGCATCTGCTGGAAGCGAATGACGAGTTCATTCTCTACAAGAATGTGATGCCGACGTTCTCGGACTTGGCGCAGACCGAAAAGACGATCCTGTTCAACAACCTTGTCCTCGATTCGGTGATCCAAGATCCGAGCCTTCGCGGGGCACCGACGTTAAAAGATCCCGACAAGGCGGAGCAAAAGCTACGGGCAAACCTCAAAGTGACCGGTGCCGGATCACGGCAACGGATGTTGGTGACGTACACCGACACCGATCGTGAATATGCGGCGATGGTTTGTAACGCCGTCGTCAGTTCGTATCTTCGGGTTCGTGCCGACTCGGATCAGGCCCGCGTCAACAAACTGGAAAGTCTTTTGATCCCCGAAATCGATCACTGGAAACAGGAGGTCGAGAAGCTGCAGGCGAATTACACGGAGCTGAATAAGGTCGTTGGAGCTCCGGTTGGGCCGATTTCAACCGAGAGTAGCCAGACGCGGGTGATGACTCGGGTGCAGCAGCTGCGAAACAAAATCGGCGAGCTCGAAGTCGATATCAAGATGGAAAAGTTGAAACTGGAAGTGGTCCAACAGGAGCACACGCTTGACGCCGGAATCGAGGCGGAGAGTCCAGCCGATCTGGCAGAATTCGAACCTCCGATTCAAAACTTCACCCGTGGATTGGTCGATTTCGAAGACATCAATCGACGTGTTGACGATGACGGTGGCGTTACTAAGGCGACGGGCGAAGTACTGCGATACCAGCAGCTCGTTCGACGGATGGAGGACTTGGGGACGAATCGCCTCTACCAGTCGGAGTATCGCGAGAAGCGTCGCAAGCTTGAGCAAGCTCAGGAGATACTGAAGCAACGGCGTGAGGAACTCAGCAACCAGTTGATCGCCGAAGCCGAGAAGGCGCTCGACGAAAAGTACGACGCGTTGCGGACAAAGGCGGCCGAAAATGAAGCGGTCCTTCGAGCCCGATTCGAAGCCGAAAAGGAACGCAAACGCGTTGCCCGCGACCTTCAGCTCAAGGCCGAACAGCGCGAGTTGGAACGTAGCCTGATTGCGGTGATCAAGGATAAGACAAACCAGGCATCGCTGTTGCAGGAGCAACTCGACAAGGAGGTCGCCAAGCAAGAACGACTTTCGGCGACCGCGACCAAGTTGCAGTTCACCGAAGACGAAATGAATCGTGCACGTGGCATCCTCGAACAGCTGGAAGATCGCCAAGCGGCGATCCGCACCGAACGACGGCAACTGGTCGCAGTACGATCACTCGCCCCCGCGACTCCGCCTCGCATGCCCGTCGAGAGCATGCCCTTCAAGCAGCTCGTGCTCGCAAGCGGCCTCGGTTTCGCAATCCCATTCTTTCTTGGGCTTGCTTGGGAAATGCGTACCAACCGCGTCACCGACAGCCTGACACTCGACCGCTACACGGGCTTGGCTCCTGTGGTGGGTGAACTAGCAAAATCGCCGACAGCCGGCAGCAGCCGAGGATCAAAGGGGCGGCGGGTTTTTCAAGAAAGCGTCGACACTCTTCGAGCGAATCTCTTCTTGTCAAAGGACACGCGTGAATCACGTTCGATCGCCATCGTCAGCAGCATGTCGGGGGAAGGTAAGAGCACGACCGCTTCGCAACTGGCGATCTCCTTGGCAAAAGCTTCCGGTAAGACGGTTTTGTTGGTCGATGGCGACATGCGTTGCCCCGACCAACACGACGTTTTTGGGCTCCCGTTGGGCCCAGGTTTGAGTGGTGTACTGAGCGAAGAGGCCTCACTCGACGACGCCATCTGCACCGAACTGGGCGACCTTATCCACGTTTTGCCGGCTGGGCGGCTCAAAGCGAGCCCCCACCGCCTGATGTCACCGTCGGCGATGAAGGAATTGGTCGAACAAGCGCTGGAGAAATACGAGTTTGTGATCTTCGACACCGCACCGGTGCTTTCCGCGGGAGAGACCTTGGCGGTTGCGGCCGCCGTCGATTCCACCCTCGTCTGTGCGATGCGTGATGTCACCCGGATGGATAGCGTTGTCCGCACAACGCATCGCCTGGAGTCGGCAGGGGCAAATGTCGCCGGAACGGTGTTTAACGGCGTTACACCGCGCCAGTACGCGTACCGATACGGCGACTACAACTACAGCAACTTTGTCGAATTTGCCGAGGCGAGCCGCGAGGGTTAACAGCGGCTCGGCGTGAGAAAGTTTACAGCCCCAGTTTAAGCACTCGAATCGTGATCGAGTGACGTTCCCTCTGCTTCGTCCCGTTGGTCATTTCACCATGGCATCTGAGTCGCCAGAACCTTCTGATTCGCCCAACAGCGACGCAACTGCGAATCGCGATGGGAAATCAGATGATCCCGGTCAACGATCGGCCGGCGGCAATCAGAAACAGGATGGAGAACGTACCGGGGAAAAGAAAACGGTCGTCTCGGATTTTCACGCTCGCAAGCTGAAAGAGCGCCGTGAGCTTTGGCGGTTTGACCGGCGCGTCGCCACCATCTCGCTGGGAACCGTCGCCGCATTCCTGCTATTGGCCGTTACGTCTTACTTCTATCACGCCGGCAATGCTGCCGACACTTTCCTGACCAAGGCTCAAGAGGCCGCGACGGACGGGAAGATCGACGCCCAGATCGGTTGGCTTTCGCGATACTTGCTCGTGCGTCCGGACGACACCCGCCGCATGATCGAGATTGCGGAAATCGCCGATCAAGCCGCTGAAAACGCAGCGCTCGAGGAGCAAAGGAGTCGGACCGAAATTGCCCGGCGGCGGATGATGGACACCATCAACGGACTCGGTGATGAACTGCCCGCCGAGCAATCGCGATTGCGCAAGCACCTCATCCGACGTCTTCTGCAATTGGGCGGTAAGTTCTATCGCGAGGCCGAGCGACAAGTCGTTTTGCTCGACGCGCCCAAAGAGGATCCGCTCGCCAACAAGGCGCTCGTGCTCGCTCTAAGTGGTCAATTCGCGTCGAGCACCTATTCCAATCGCGATGCCGCACTTTTTGATGAGGCAAAGGACTATTGGAATTGGCTCGTCAATCAGCCGGCGGGTGTGGTGTATCGCAAGGGAGTCGAGACAAATCTGGATGACCTCGAAGTGCTGTCGGCGTTCCTCAACCTTGTTCGTGACGAGCCGAAGCAATTCAGGCTCCCCGGCGGCGACAAATCGGCCGAAAAGCAGGCCCTCGCACAGGCAACGTTCGAACAAGAAGTCGGCGCGCTGACCAGCAGCGTCCTCGAGCGAGTCAGCGAGATGAAATCGCCCCGCGCGAAACTCGTGCTCTACAACTACAGGCAGAAGGGCTCCGAAGCGGAGCGAAAGTCGGCGGTGAAATTGCTGCTTCAGTCCGCCGTCGTGGCAGCCGAAAGGCTGGAAATGACCGATCCCACCACGACCGACCGATCGAAAGAGGAGCGTCGACCAATCAGCTCCGAAGACTTGGCCCTCGGTACCGGGGCGCCGGACTCGTATTGGGATTACCTCACCGTCTTAGAGGCCGCTCGCTTTCAGAGTGCGAGCG
>JBCBLJ010001164.1:0-1840 GCA_038520195.1 Planctomycetota bacterium | reverse complement strand
CAACCGCTTCAACTGTGTTACCGAAGCGTCACGCCTTGGGGTACGAATCTCGCCTGGTGGCACGCCGACTTAGCCGACTCGATCGTCCCGACGCCTAATCCGGCGGAAGTCGCCGAGGTGTTTTGGATGACCCGCAACGATGTCCGAACCGCCGAAAATCTGCTACCCAGTTTGCCCCCCTTCGTCCAAGACTGGGATCAAGGGAAGATCGAACTCGAATGTGAGTGGGCCG
Organism: Planctomycetota bacterium; assembly: GCA_038520195.1. GTDB lineage: Bacteria > Planctomycetota > Planctomycetia > Pirellulales > Pirellulaceae > Stieleria. The sequence continues at coordinate 1,608 of JBCBLJ010001164.1, read as the reverse complement.
ACGCCTAGCGCATTGCCTGTACTCGCCCCAGAGTTCTTTGCAGTTCAGCGCGAATGAGGGTTCTTATGGCGTGCAACCGCCGCGGGACCGAACTGACGCGGCTTAAGACGCTTACTTGCGAGCTTCAACCTCCAGGACGGGAGGGTCGAGTGAGGTTGAAGCTAGCTGGCAATTCCCAGCAAATTCATTGGTTATCCAAGCACTACCGAGGCTTGCTCATCATCAATCGATAATGGCCGGTCCCGAGCAAATCATCGATTCGGTTCCGCATTTCCATGCTCACATGAACACGAAATTTGTTCGCCCTGAGGTGAACGACTTCGCCACCGGCGAGTTGCATACTGAACAGCAGTTCCTGCTTGCCTGGGTAACCGCGCAGAATTTCTTTTAGCCGCACGATCGTTTGTTGGTCGTGATCGGATTCGTTGAGGCGAATTCGCATGCCGTGCGTGTAACGATTGTCTAGATCATCGAGCGGAATCAGTTCGTCGATGATCAAGTTGGCTTCGTCACCGCCGCCGCGCCGATCGATCTTGCCGCGAGCCAGAACCACGGCATCCGGCAGAACTTTTTCGCCGTTATCGGCAAACTGCTTGGGCCAAATAATGCAGCGAATCGCGCCCTGCATGTCCTCTAAGTCAAAGTTGGCATACTTCGACGGGCTGCCGGGTTTTGGGTTTTTCGTATGTGCGATCTTGATCGAGCTAATCATCCCCCCCAGCACGACTTCGCCTCGGTCCTTGACGTCCAGTAGTCCGTCGGTCGTGTGCGTCCGAAAAGTCGCCAGCCGAGGTTCGAATTCCGCCAACGGGTGCGAGTCGAGATAGTATCCGAGCACCTCCTTCTCGTAGGACAACTTTTCACGTTCCGGCCACTCGTCCATGTCGGGCAAGGTGGCTGCAACGGCCGACGTCTCATCCGCTTCGTCATCGAACGCGCCGAACAGGCTCGCCTGTCCACTTTTCTTGTCGGCCTGCACCGCCGCCCCGGCCTGCAACGCTTTTTCAATCACCGCGACGAGTTGACTGCGTTTGGCCCCGAAGCAATCCATCGCGCCAGCCTTGATCAAGGTTTCGATCGCGGCTTTGTTGCAGGCTTGCGGGTCAACGCGTTCGCAAAAATCAAAGACGTCGCGGAAGGGACCGTTCTTTTTCCGCTCCGCTTCGATCGAAACCGCTGTTGAGCCGCCGCAGGCTTTGATCGCCGAAAGCGCGAAGTGAATCCTACCGTCGGCGACGCTAAAGTCAGCGGCAGAATGGTTGACACATGGAGCGACCACCTCGATGTCCATTCGATCGCAGTCCTCCATGTGCTCGACCAACGCATCTTTGCGTTTGAAGTTTCGTCCGTCGATATCGCTGGACAAAAGTGACGCCATGAACTCGACCGGATAGTGAGCTTTCAAATACGCCGTTTGAAATGCGACTAGCGCGTAAGCCGTACTATGCGACTTGTTGAATCCGTAACCGGCGAACTTGACGATCAAGTTCCAAATTTCTTCGGCGTCTTGCTGATCAACCAAAACCAAGAAATCTTTCTCAAGGGCGCCGTCGAGAACGGGCTTGCTCAGAAAGACGCCGAAGAAATTTGGAACTTGATCGTCAAGTT